>JAAZIE010000082.1 GCA_012510305.1 Bacillota bacterium
CATGGGCTTCAGCCTAAGAGGCCGCAACGTGGGGACCGGCGGGGAGGAAACATGGACATGGCAGCAGTGCTACGGCTATCAACAGGATGAAAACGGCCATCCCAAGCACTGGAAGAACGAAAACAATATCGAGCCCACCTGGGCTTCCGACCACACCACCAAAGCGGGTGAAGGAACGCCGCCGCCGGGTTATATTTCATCCAGCTCGCTGGTCTGGAATTTGAATAATTATGCTCTGCACAGGGATGATCCCGCTGTTCCCAAATGGGATGTGACCGTGGGGGGAACCAGAACCTGGGAATACTGGAAATCACCCTTTGATCCGGATTATCCGAACGATGTCACCAAGGTGGACGGTTATCCGCCCACAGGGCCGATCACCTTCAGCGAGACCTACGGCTGGGAATGGCCCATGGTCTACGAGTTCTCCGTTGATCTGACCGATTACAACCCTTATTATCTGGAACTGGGCAATATCTCCTCCCATCACTCCCCCGCCAAGAACGGCGACCCCAATGACCCTTTTGACGAAAACTTCAAGATCCCGGGAATTTCTATAATCAAGGAGGTCTCCCTGGACGGGGGAGAGAGCTGGCACAGCGCTTCGCCCTGGCCCGAGCTTCCGGACCCTCTGCCGGAGGGATTTGCCCCGCAATTCAGGTTTACCGTAAAGAATACCGGCGCTATTGAGCTGACCGGCATCGAAGTTACCGACGACGTTCTTGGCGTCATCGGCAGCCTGGCCAGCCTGGCACCGGGCAGTTCACAACAGTTTTTCTTTACCGACGATAACTGGGAATCCCACCGCGCGGAACTCGATCCCGGCAGCGTCAGTTTTCAGCCGGCCGAGGGGATGAGCGATTGGGTGAAAGGTGAAGACGGCTATTTCTACTACACCGAGCCGCTCTCTTCCGGTGAAAGCGTTACCCTGCGGGTGAAAGCATGTATCGCGGCAGAGCTGTCTGAGCTCTACAAGGGCGCCCAGCTGACGATCAATTCGCTCGTGGAAGCGGTCCAGGCTTCTCACAACGCCGTGGATGACGTTTGGCCCGGCCATCCGCCGCTGAGCACCATCCCCACCGGCCCCTCCCTGCGCCTGACGAAGGGGGCCGATCGCAGCAGCGCCGTGGCCGGTGACGAGATCAACTACAGCATCACCGTTACGAACAACGGCAACGTCACCCTGCACGATATCGCCGTGGAGGACGCCATGCTGGGGATCAGCGCTACGATCGAATCCCTGGCTCCCGGCGCCGCACACCACCTGGCCGGTTCCTATACCGTGAAGCCGGGCGACTCCGGCACGCTGGTCAATACCGCCACCGCCGGTGCAACCCACGAGGGCGGCGCCATCAGCACCGCCGGCTCTGTCTCCGTGGCCGTCTTGCCGGCAAATCCCTCTCTGCAGGTGACCAAGCAGGCCAACCGCAGCAGCGCCATGGCGGGTGATACCGTCTATTACCTGATCACAGTGATCAACAACGGCAGCGTTACCCTGAACGATATCGCTGTGGAGGACGAAATGCTGGGGCTCAGCGGCACCATCGCTTCCCTGGAGCCCGGCGGGATCAGCTCCTTTGCCGGCAGATACATTGTTCAGGAGAGCGATTTCCCCGGTCCGCTGAAAAATACCGCTGCAGTCTCCGCCACCTACCGGGGGATGCCGGTAAACGCCGGCGCTTCCGTTTCGGTGGAGCTGCTCCTGCCGGCGCCCTTCAGCAGCCTGCAGGTTGGCGACTACATTATTGTCCCCAACAATTATTACGAGGATCTGCTCTTCCAGAAGATCGGGGACAACCGGGTGCTCCTGCGGGGCTCCGCCGGCACCGCCACCCAGCCAAGCGCGATCACACAAGGGCAGAGCTATTACAGCGGCTTCCCCGCTTCCATCAGAATCAGCTCCAGGCTTCTGGGTAAAACGGAAGCTGAAGCGCTGATATTATCTGTCCGGGCCAACGGCCGGGATTGGTGGACGAGCGAGGATCAGAATAAAAACCGGCGCTGGTTCATCAGACCGAACGGCAGCACCGGTGAGAGCGGTGAAGGAAGCGTTCATGAAATACGGCCCATGCTGGTCCTGCAGCCCAACTTAACGGTCACCGGAGGCAGCGGGACCGCCGATGCCCCCTATATCCTGATTGTGCCCTGATTTCACCGTTTTAAGGAGGAACAGCTCAATGGAGCAGCGGAGCAATGAAAAAATAACAAGCAAGATTCCCCGGCGCAGCCTCGGCTCGCCGGTCGTACTCGTGGGTGTGGTGATCCTGCTGGCCGGCCTGCTGCTCTCGATCCACCCCCACTATACCCTTGCCGGGCCGGCCGGTGAAAACGGGGACCGGCGCTGCCGGATCACCGTCACTCCCGACGCCCTCTTCGAACTGGGCAATCTCAACCCCGGCGACAGTTACAGCCGCACCCTCACGGTAACCAATGCAGGAGAGCTCCCCGCCTACCTGTGGCTCACGCACGAGTGGATTGAAGGCGATCCCCTTCCCGGCGAGCGGGGCGATCTTTTTTCACAGCTGGTGATGACCATAAGCTGGCGCGGGATAACCCTTTATCACGGCCCCATGGACGGCCTCGATGAGCCGATCGACATCAGCGCTAAAATTGGCCCCCTTCGCCCGGGACAGAAGCTGGATCTCGACTTCAATATATTTCTACCCGGGCCGTCGACAGACAACGACTTCCAGGGCTCCACCGTGACCACTAAAATTATCCTGCTCACCGCCTGCGGCAACGGTACAGGGGAGCCGCCGGAGCGGCCGGGAACCGATCCGCGGCGCCTGCCTCAAACGGAAGGCTTCACCGCGGCCCTGTTGGTCCTGTTCGGTTTTTCCCTGGTTGTACTGGGGCTGTCCTTGAAGCGAAAATCCGGACCGGCCGGATAAAACGGCGGCATCGCCGCCGCGCCGCCCGGTTAGCGGGTCTTCGGGTCTGCCGGAGACAGCCCGGGGAAACAAGTTTACCAAAATTCGTTTAAATATGATATAATTAATTGGCAGATACCTGACCGACAAGGGCAAACCTGTCGAAAGACAGGGACGCAAAACCATGGGTCTTAGGTCCTTCTGGGCAGCGGATGCACTGGACAAGATCGCCAGGTTGCCGGATAGCAGGTTTATTTATATTTCGGCTTGTCGGTCCCTCATACTGTAAGGAGGGACATTTTTATGGATTCAAGCAGGCGTAAACGCACCTTCCCTCGTGTCTCTGCCGCGATGATCGCTCTCCTGGTCTGCTGCTTCCAGCCGGTATCGACCGGCTTGCCCCGGGCGGTTCCGGGAGAGAGGGCCGCGCTGGAGGGCACCGCCCAAACCGATCCCGGATCCCATCTCACAGCGGCCGCCTCCGGCGGCAAGCTTTCCCCGAAAGAAGAAAAAAAGAGGGCCGCTGAAAGAGCCGGCTCCGGTTCGCCTGAGCGGGAAGAGCCCGGGAACCCCGTGAAGGCCGCTTCCCGGGGGGGCGGGGCGGATGCGGGGCTGGAGAAACAAAAATCCCGCTCCCAGCCGGAGCCGCTGCGGAAAAAAAAGAGCCGCCCGAAAAAGCAGGCGCCCCGCGGACCTGTCTCCTACGTATGGGGCGGCGCCCACCGGGTTACATTCAGATCCCGGGTGCGGCTAACCAATACCGGCGGTAAAATAGCTAAAAATGTCTGGGTGGACCTGCCGATGCTCGAAAACAGCTCGCCCTACCAGCAAACCAGGTTGAAGTCGACCAGCCATGAGCCGGCGTATATGACCGGCAGAATCGGCTCTTTCGGGGTGGGAGATCTGGAACCCGGGCAAGCTGTGGTCATCAAAACTGATTACGAAATTACGATGCGGCCGGTGGCGCTAAAATCCACCAACAAGACTGTGGAGAAAGCGCGGCAGCTGTTCCGGCTTTCCTCCGGCAGCGGCAGCTGCGGCGACCAGGCCAAAGAATTCGTCCGGCGCTGCCGGGACAAGGGCATCAAAGCAAGGCTGGTCAACGGGTATGCCGGTACCGGGGGCGGGAAGATAGCTCCCGGCTCCCTGAAGGGGCGCCGGCACAGCTGGGCGGAGTTTTACCTCGACGGGCTGGGCTGGGTCCCCGTGGATCTGACCTTCAATTACTTTGCCTCCCTGCCGCATGCCTCCCATGTGGTGGAGACATACGCCGACAAGTCGGTCAAGATCTACCACCTGGGCGGTAAAATTGACGTGAAATGGGATAACGAGATCCTGGATCATGTATAATAATTCCCCCCGGTGGAAAATTTAACCGGGGGGCTTTTATATGAGCCTGCGCGGCTGCAAGAGAAGATCGCTGTGGCTGTTGGTCATCTTGAGCTGTGCCTTCGCCCTGCTGGGGGGAAGGC
>JAAZIE010000083.1 GCA_012510305.1 Bacillota bacterium
ATCAAGCCATCGGAAAGCTCCTCGGCGCCGCCCCCAAGAGAGCGGAGCAGCGCCGCCGTGGAGGCGATCCGGTCGCTTTCCTTGAAGCGCAGGCGCGCCCCCCCGGTAAAACGGGAGACCCCTTCGGCCGAGGCGGCCACCGCCGCCAGCACCGGCAAAAGATCCGGTATCTCCCGGAAATCGATATCGCCGCCGCGCATTTTGCCGCCGCTTGCGGTGACCCGCTCCCCCGATATTTCTACAAAAGCGCCGAATCGCTTCAATATGGGGACGATGGCCCTGTCACCCTGCAGAGAGGCGGCATCGAGCCCGGTCACCGTAACCGGACCGCCCAGGGCGCCCGCCGCCAGGAAAAAGGCCGCGCTCGACCAGTCGCCCTCCACCTTCACCTCTCCGGGGGAAGAGTATTTTTGGCCCCCCGGTATCCTGAAGCTGTCTCCGGACCGGAATACGTTTACGCCGAACCGGCGCAGCGCCGCCAGCGTCATCTCCACGTAGGCCGAAGACTCCAGCTCGCCGTGAATACGGATGACGCTGTCACCGGGAAGGCGGGGCAGGGCCAGCAGCAGCCCGGTGAAGTACTGCGAGCTCACGCTGCCGGGAAGCGCGAACTCCCCGGGCTTGAGCCGGCCGGTGATCTCCAGGGGCAGTTTCTCCCGTGAAAACGAGACCCCCTGTTTACGCATGGCGTCAACGAGATCGCCCAGCGGCCGCTCCGGCAGCCGTCCGCCGCCGTGAAAGCGCCCGCCCATGCCCAGGGCGGCGGCCACCGGCAAAAGGAAGCGCAGCGTGGAGCCGCTCTCCCCGCAGTCCAGCAGCGGAGCGGGGTTGGGTGCGTCAACCGGGGTCACCAACACTGCGCCGCGGCGGCTTTCGAAGCCCGCGCCCAGCGCCTGGAGGCACGCCAGGGTGCGCCGGGTATCGGCGGAGCCCTGCGCCGGGCTGATCTGCGTGGGTGCATCGGCCAGGGCGGCCAGGATGAGCAGCCGGTGCGCCGCTGATTTGGACGGCACCGCCTCGATCGTGCCCCGCAGGGGAGCGGGCTCAATTATGAGCTCCATGACCGGTTCACCTCCAGGCCGGCGGCGATGATGCTGCACAGCTCTTTTACCGGGGTTTCCCAGAGCAGGCAATCGCCGATCTCCTTCGGCAGCACCAGCGTGATCTTGTCGCCGCTGCGTTTTTTATCACCCCGGGCCGCTTCGGCCAGCTCCGGGGCTGAAAAAGAAGTGGTCACCGGGAGCGCGGCTTTTTTAAGCACCCTCTCGATGCGGGCGGCGCACCGGGGGTGGCCGCAACCCAACTGTACCGATGCGCGGCTGATCACGGCCAGGCCCGCCGCCACGGCGTGTCCGTGGCTAATCCGGTAGCCGCTGCACTTTTCAATGGCGTGGCCCACGGTGTGACCGAGGTTCAAAAGCCGGCGCGGGCCCTTTTCAAAAGCGTCGCTTTCGACGATACCGCCTTTGTAAGTGACGCACCGGGCAACAATCTCCGGGATTTTTTCCTCGACCCGGCCACCCTCAAACAGTGAAAAGAGGGTTTCCCCGGAGAGGACCCCGGTTTTGATCGCCTCGGCCAGCCCGCCCGCAAGCCCGCCCGGCGGCAGCGTATCGAAGCATACCGGATCGCAGAAGACCGCCCGGGGCTGCAAAAAGAGGCCGGCCAGGTTTTTGCCTGCGCTCAAGTTGACCGCAGTTTTTCCACCCACCGACGAGTCCACCGCGGCGAGCAGGGTGGTGGGGAGCTGAATGTAGGGGAGGCCGCGCAGGTAGCAACCGGCGGCAAACCCGGCCAGGTCTCCGGCGACGCCGCCGCCCAGGGCCGCCAGGCAGTCGCTGCGGGTAAACTCTTCTTCGGCCAGGAATTCGAGGATTTCCACCAGCGTAGCCATATTCTTCGAGCTCTCCCCGGCGGGAAAAGAGAAGACGCTGACCCTGAAGCCGGCGCCCCCGAGGCTTCTTTGCACCGGATCGAGATAGAGTTTTCGCACCGCCGCATCGGTGATCACCGCGATCCGGCAGGGTGCAATCACCCGGGCGAGCAGGGGCCCGCACCTTTCGAGCAGCCCGCGGCCCACGGCCACTTCGTACCCTTCGCCGGTATTGATCCTGATTCTCGCTTCAGCCATCAGCGACCCCCCGCCAAAATCTTTTTCTCGCAGCCTTCTTTCAGCAGCCGCTGCAGCCGGGCCCTGTCCCCGCCGCGCAGCGCAGCGAGGTATTCGCTTAAATTACCGATAAGCAGCTCCACCTGGGCCGCCAAAAAGTCTGCGTTCCCCGACATCAGCTCCGACCACATCTCCGGATCGAGCCGCGCCACCCGGGTGAGATCGCGAAAACTGCCCGCGGAAAACCCGTGACGGCGCAGCGCTTCAGGGGACTTCACGTACGCGCTCGAAACGACATGGGCCAGCTGCGAGGTGTAGGCGATGATCCGATCGTGCTCCCGCGGCGTGGTCAGGGTGAGGCCGGCGAAACCGATGGCGGCAAAGAAGCGCTCCAGTTCGCCGAGCAGCTCCCCGCCGGCGTCCTCTCCCGGGGTCAGGATCATGAAAGCGCCGTCAAAAAGATCTGCGGCGGCGTTGGCAAAGCCCCCCTCTTCCCGCCCGGCCATGGGGTGCCCGCCGATGTAGGTGAACCCGTACCGGCCCGCTGCCGCCGCCAGCTCGCCGTGAACGGCGCGCTTGATCCCGCAGAGATCGATGAGGGTGGCGCCGGGAGAGATGAGCTCCCCGTGCTCGCGGGCCCACTCCACGGTGGCCCGGGGAAAGAGCGCCGTGAAGATGAGATCGCAGGCGGCAATCTCTTCAGCGGTGAGCGGCGCCTCCACGGCGCCGCAGCCCAGGGCCGCTTCCATTACCGAGTTGTCCAGATCAAAGCCCCGCACAGCGTGCGCCGTGCGCGCGCTGATGCTCTTGGCCATGGAACCGCCGATGATGCCCAGCCCCACGATCCCCACCTGCATCACTTTTGCCCCTCGCTGTTCATAAATGCATGCAGCCCCGTAAGCCTGTGGGCCAGGTTGGCGAAGGTCCCGGGTTTGAGCGACTGCGGGCCGTCGCAGAGCGCCTGCTCGGGGGCGTTGTGCACCTCGATCAAGAGCCCGTCCGCCCCGCCGGCCACGGCGGCCGCCGCCAGCGGCGGGATCAAAAAAGCCCGGCCCGCGGCATGGCTGGGATCGATGATGATGGGAAGGTGCGTCAGGCGGCGCAGCACCGGGATGGCGGCGAGATCGAGGGTGTTGCGGGTATAGGTCTCAAAGGTGCGGATGCCGCGCTCGCAGAGGATCACCTGCTTGTTGCCCTGGCTCATGACGTACTCGGCGCTCATGAGCCATTCCTCGTAGGTGGAGGACATCCCCCGCTTGATCATCACCGGCTTTTTCAGCGCACCCAGCACCTTGAGCAGGTTGAAATTTTGCATGTTTCGCGCCCCCACCTGGATCACGTCCACCTCGTCAAAGTACTGCAGGTGCGCAGCGTCCATCAGCTCCGTCACCACCGGCAGCCCGGTCTCCTTTTTTGCCCGGAGAAGGTGGTCGATGCCGGCAGGCCCGAGCCCCTGGAAGGAATAGGGCGATGTCCTGGGCTTGAAGGCGCCGCCGCGCAGCATCGCCGCTCCCGCCGCCTTGACCGCCCGGGCCACTTCGATAATCTGCGCCTCGCTCTCCACCGAGCAGGGGCCGGCCATGATCGTCAGCGTGCCGCCCCCTATCGTAGCGCCGCCCACCTTGATCACGGTATCCTCGGGGTGAAATTTCCTGTTGGCATTTTTGTAGGGCTCCTGGACACGCTTGA
>JAAZIE010000084.1 GCA_012510305.1 Bacillota bacterium
CCCCTGGGAGAGGTGCAGGCGGCGGTGGAGGAGGCCGGTTGCGGTGATCCCGGGCCCGTGGAAAGCGTGAAGATCAGTGCAAAAGGGCCTCCGGCAGGGCGACCATGCTAAAAATAAATGAGGTGGAGGTGCCTGCTCCCTCGCTGCGGCTCGCCCTGGGCAGCACCGAGATGCGCTCCACCTTTATCGAGGAGATCAAGATCGGCGAAGGGGGGCCCTACCTCTCCGGGACCGGTTACGGTCACGGCGTGGGCATGTGCCAGTGGGGCGCGCGCGCCCTGGCCGAGGAGGGGCGCAGCCCCGAAGAGATCGTCAACTACTTTTACCGGGGGATCACCCTGGCCAAGGCATGGTGACTGAGGGGTGTGAAGCGGGCCGGCACTCCCGGGGATATAATCTGCTTTATCCTCACCGGGGCGGGTAAGGGAACCCCGGGCGCCCAACCCGCGGGGTAAAATAAGTTGTCCCCTATCCGAGGATGATTGCGGCCGGTTCATCTGGTAAGAGGACCCGGTCGCCGTGGCGCACCCGCATGGTATCGCCGGAGATTTCGTCAATGAGCAGGATCCGGTCGCCCCTTTCCCCAAATTCGTACTTGATATCCAAAAGCTCCAGTTCTTTTTGAGACAGCTGCTCTTTAAGCAGGGCGGTAGCCCGGCGGGCCGCCTCTTTCATATAGTCGATCTCTGCCGGCAAAGCTATGCCCAGTGCCACCAGGGCCTCTTCGTTGATCGGCGGGTCGCCGCGCTCGTCGTCTTTCAAGGTAAACTCCACCAGGGAAGGCAGCGGCTCGCCCGCGGTAATGTAGCGGCTGTAGCGGCGTAAAAAGCTGCCCCAGGCTTTCTCGCGGCAGATTACCTCCAGGCCGAAAGAGCGTGCTTTTTTCACCAGCAGGCTGTTTTCGGCCGGGCCGGGTTCAAGGTAATGTGTCGGTATCCCCGCCTTCTCCAACAGCTCGAAAAAATGAACCGACAGCTTTAAGGAGGCGGCGCCCTTGCCGGCAACCCGGCCGGCCACCTCGTTGCCCCCGGGATCCAGGCGGCCGCCCGAGCCGGTAACGCTATCTTTAAAGCAGAGCAGAAGGCGGTCTTCCGTCCAGTAAAAGAGATCCTTTGTTTTTCCGCTGAGGAGTTTTTTCATTTCACTGCCCCTTTGTTTTCTTCAGATTGCACTGCTTCCCGCTTCTCTTCGTCACGGGACCGGCTGTTCCTTCCTGCAGGTTGCCCTTTTCGCAGAGGCTGTACCCGGATTAAACTGACGCCGCCAAAATGAGCCCCTGCCGGCCCCGGTAAAAAAGACATAAATTTATGGTACAAACTCATAACATATAACGTATAGAAAACCTGCAACAGCCTCATTAAAGGGAGAGGAGGAAAGGCTATGGAGGAGAAATATGGATTCCGCAACGGGCAGCACCGCCTGGTCATTGAAAATAGGGAGAGGACAGAAATTACCGGCGTAATTCATGTGGACAGCTTTGACGACGAAGAGGTGATCATGGAAACTGAGCAGGGGCTGCTGGCGGTGCGGGGTGAAAACCTGCACATCAAGCACTTAAACCTCGAGCAGGGTGAGATCTCCATAGACGGACTTATCCTGGAGCTGGCCTACGCGGAAAACAAGCAGGCGGGGGCGCGCGGGAAAACACTTTTGGAGAGGCTCTTCAGATAGTGAACGGCCTTGCTGTTTCCTCGCCGGCTTTTCAGCAGGTGGTTGCATTTTTGGAGGCGGCAGTACTGGGCTTGCTTTTTGCTTTTTTCTATGATTTTTACCGGGCGGTGCGGTTGCGGCTCCGCCGTTTTCCGCCCCTTCTTTCAGCAGCCGCCGACTGTATTTTCTGGTTGGCCGCCGCCGTGGCGGCGGTTCTATTTTTTGCATACCGCCGTTGGGGCGAGATCTATATGTACATTTATATCGGGTTGGCCGGAGGGTTTATCTGCTATCTACGTTACCTGAGCCGGTATATTTTGCCCCTTTGGCAAAGAAGCCTTGCTTTCCTTGCCCGATTTTTGGCCCGCCTGCCGGGTAAAAGAGAATAAATCTCATTTAACAAGCTGTTTTTTTCAGGGCGATGCAGGAACTTTTTGTCTTGGCGGCGAAGTATGAGTGTCCCGAAGGCACTCTTCGGGGAAAGATGAGATAGCACGGAGCGAGGTACGGCGATGAGGCGTAAAGCAGATAAAGGGAAGATCACCTTGTTCCCCCGGCGGAAGCAGGGCGGTTACGGAATTTCAAGGCTGTCTGCCCTGGCCGGGTTGTTGGTGCTCGGTTTTTTGCTGACGGTGGTCGTGGTCCAAGCCTTTCAGTACAACCGGCTGCAAAAGGAACTGGCTGCGGTCGAGTTACGGGTGGCGGAAAAAGAATCGCGTAACGAGAGCGCCGCCGATGAGGTGGCCCGGCTCACTGACCCCGAATCAGGCTATATCGAGGTGCTGGCACGCAAGTGGTTGGGGTTGGTCCGGCCCGGGGAGATCGTCATTCAGCTTGAGGATTGACAAATCATTCGAAAAAGTTATAATATCTATAGATTCAAGTAAGATTATGCAAGGAGGATTTTCTAGAAGAATGCCTGTAAAGGTAGGCAGTACTGTGGAAGGGGTGGTCACCGGGATCACTAATTTTGGCGCTTTTATAACGCTTCCCAGCGGAGAAACCGGGTTGGTGCATATTTCAGAAGTGGCTAATTCTTATGTCAAGGATATCCACGATTATCTGAAAAAGTCCGATCGGGTTAAAGTGAAGGTGCTCTCGGTGGATGGTAAAGGGAAAATTGGCTTGTCGATCCGGCGCGCCCTTGCCAGGCCGGGGTCGCGTGATTTTCGAAGGGAGAAACGGGTATCCTTTGAAGACAAGCTGGCCAAGTTCATGAAAGAAAGCGATGAGAGGCTGCAGGATCTGAAACGCAACACGGAATCTAAAAGAGGCGGCCGGGGCACGTACCGGGAAGCCTTCTAGGGGCCGGCGCCGGAGACAGGCCGGCTTCACGTTGCAGCAACACCCATAAATAAAAATTAAAAACGAATGCTAGGGTTTTTCGAGTATCATGAGAGGCCTTCTAGAACACCTCCCGGGGTGTTTTTTTATGCCTTCTTCAGCGGTAACAGCGCGTGGCCAACGCAGCGGGATGCTTTTTTCCAGGCGATCACATCCCGGTGGGCTACTTAATTCGATCTGGTTATACGGGAACTGAGACGATCAAGGGTCTGCCGGGATCGGCCCGGCTGATAAAATGACGGTAGCAAAGGCTTAACCCTGAGAAATGGCCCTATTTGTCGCAAAAATATTATCCACCCCCTCCTGTTTTTGACATACATTTCAGGACAGATCATCTATAATGCTTTTTACCAGAACCACGGAGGTGGGTGTCTGTGCAGATGGAAGGGACAACCTTGGCCCACGAAGCCACATCTTCTACCACCGGAGGTAGTCGGGAACGCCTCAACACCTTGCAGTCATTATACCGGAAGGGAGAGGCCCTCTTCAGCGTGCCCAACGTTCTGCTGGCGCTGGCAGGTTTCCTCTTGGGCAGGGCCGAAATCTTCGGCGAGATCGCACCCTTCGGGGCGGTATTCTGGCTCATCGCGTTGCGGGAAAAACCAAAGCAAAGTTTCCTGGTGGCGGCGGCCGTTCTCGCAGGCCGGGCGACGGGCAGTGGCGGCGCTACGGCAGCACTCATGCTCCTGGGAGCGATGGCAGCGGTCTGGTTCATGGAGGGTTTGGCTCTCCGGGCGCTTAAGTGGAGAATCCCGCTGTTGCCGGCAGCCGCGGTGCTGGTAACCCTGAGCCGGTTAACCGTCTTCTTCAACGCTCCTCAACTTCTGGATGCTCTCTACCTCGCGCTGGAGTTAATCATCGGTTTCCTGGCAGCAGTGGTTATGCTTCCGGGAATGCGCCTGATCGATTTTCTCCCGCGAAGCCGTGACAGACCGGTAACGGGTCCTGAAGAGAAGCTGGCCCTGTTTCTCATTTTCATTCTGGGCCTGTTCGGCCTGAAGAATATCGTAGCGGCAGGCTTATCCGTAGAAGCGGCCGCCTGTTATCTAAGCATCTTGCTCACAGCCTACTTGTTGGGGGTGGGCTGGGGCGCCGCAACGGGAATAATTACAGGGACAATATTGGGGTTGGGGAACCCCTTCTTTTACCTTTACATTGGGTCCCTCTCCTTTAGCGGCTTCTGGACCGGGCTGCTCAAGCCCCTGGGCCGGTGGGGCTCCGCAGCAGGGTTCCTGTTCACCATGCCGGTGCTTTTCCTGCTCGCCCCCGGGGAGATGCCCGGGATTTACTGGAAGGAAGGCCTGCTCTCCCTGGTACTATTCCTGGCTATCCCGGCACAAAAGCTCCGCGGGCTGTCGCTTCAGCTCGAAGGGCTGGGATGGGGGGACAGTGGAGAAGCACCGGAAAAGATGCGCCTGGCGATTACCGAGCGGATCCGGCACCTGGCCAAGCTGTTCAGTGAACTTTCACTGGGCTTCGCCCAGGTCTCGGCAACCGAGCTGCCGGATAGCGAAGATGAAAGCTCTTTTATGCTGGAAGAGCTCATGAACCGGGTTTGCCGTTCCTGCTTGTTCCGGCGGCGCTGCTGGGAGAAGGATCAACACAGCCACCGGCGCTTGATCCTCGACCTGTTGGAGCGCTCCGAAAAGGAAGGGGAGGTGGTGCCGGCTCATCTGCCCGCCGCCTTCCGCGAAAGGTGCCACCAGCCGGAGGAGCTGGTCAGGGCAACCAACAACTTGCGGGATATGATTGCGGTAAACCGGTTCTGGGAACAAAAGGTGAGAGAGGGGAAGGAGCTGGTTTCGGGACAGCTGCAGGGCCTGGCCGGCGTGATGCATGACCTGGCCTGCGAAGTGGAAGAAAACCAGTTTCCTCCCGTCGTGGGCGAGCAGGCTCCCCTCTTCAACCTTGAGTTCGGCCTGGCCCAAAAAGCCGGTCGGAACCAGCAGGTTTGCGGTGATTACTACAGTCTCCTGGAGCTGGGCATAAGGGAACAGGTGATCATCCTTAGCGACGGAATGGGCAGCGGACCGCGCGCCGCAGCGGAGAGCAAACAAGCGATCGTACTTCTGGAACGCCTGCTCGAGGCGGGCTTCAAAAAAGAAGTGGTGCTGCGCAGTGTCAACTCTCTGCTGCAGTTGCGCACGGCTAGCGAAACCTTTGCCACCGTGGACATGGCCCTGATTGACCTGGTCGAAGGAGAGGTGGAGCTCTTAAAAATCGGAGCGGCTCCCAGCATGATCAAGCGAGGAAGGGAGGTCTCAAGCGTCGGGGCTCCCTCGCTCCCCCTGGGGATCCTTTCCCGGGTAGAGGTGAAAAGCTATTTGGAAAAGCTGGAGCCCGGCGATCTGCTGGTCATGGTTACTGATGGAGCTGGTGACTCCGGGGGCCAGTTTTCCTGGCTGGCCACGTTTCTCCGCCAGATGGAAAACAGCCCACCGCAAATTGTAGCCGACCGGATTGTGGAAGAAGCGGCGCGCTGCTGCGACGGCCGGTTGCGGGACGATCTGACAGTGGCGGTCTGCCGGCTGATCCGGTTAAAACGGTAACTGCTCCGGGCGGGTAAAACAAAAGAGATGCCACCTTTGAACGAGGGTTTAAGGGTGGCATCTCTTTTTAAGTTTTCAGGCCCCCCCGGACTATGGTAAAATATTAAAGAGAACAGAATGGAGGCCGGGCCGGCGCAGCGCGCTGTGTCCACAGGTGATGCTTTTAAAAAAGGTAAACAGTTATATTGAACGGCACCGGCTCCTCGAGGAAAGCGATCGGGTGCTTGTCGCTTTTTCCGGGGGTCCGGACTCGCTTTGCCTGCTTCATATTTTACGCTCTTTGCAGGAGAGCTGCCGGCTTTATCTGGCTGTCGCCCATCTCGATCACGGGATCAGGCCGGCGGCGCGGCAGGAAGCAGAAAAAGCACGCCGCCTGGCTGAAGCCTGGCGGCTGCCCTTTGAGGGAGCGGCTGTCGATGTGCCCAGATACAGGCGGGAGAGAAAGCTGTCTGCCTCGGAGGCCTCCCGTGCTCTCCGCTATCGTTTTCTTTTAAGGGCGGCGCAAAAACAGAAGGCTTCTAAAATTGCCCTGGGTCACCAGCTGGACGACCAGGCGGAAACAGTGCTCTTTAACCTGTTAAGGGGAACCGGGCCGGAGGGGCTGGCCGGAATTCTGCCGCGGCGGCCCCTGGGTCCGGTAGAGCTGATCCGGCCGCTTCTGGGTGTTACCCGGGCAGAGATCGAACGCTATTGCCGGGAGCAGGGGCTTGAGCCGGTCCTCGACTCAAGCAACTTGCAGACGACCTATACCCGGAACCGGATTCGCCTGGAGCTGATTCCCCATCTTGAAGAAGGCTATAACCCTCGCCTGAAACGCTCCCTGGCAAAGCTGGCCGCCCTGGCGGCGGCGGATCGGGATTACTTAAAAAAAGCGGCGCAGCAGGAGCTGAAACGGCTGTCCCGCAGGGAAGGCGGCACCCTGATCCTGGATCGGGCGGCCCTGGCAGCGCTGCCGGCGGCGCTGCGCGGGAGAGTGGCCCGCCTGGCCCTGCAGGAATATGTTCCCGGTAAAAAGCTTGACTGGCGGCGGGTGGAGCAGCTGCTGCGCCTGGCAGGGGGGGAGGGGCCGGCCCGAAAGCTGTGCCTGCCTGCCGGGGCGCGGGTGTTTCGTTCTTACGGGAACCTGGTTATCTCTCCAGCGCGGCCGGCTGAAGAAAACTTCCCGGAAACGGTACCGCTGCAGGTACCCGGCCGCACCGTTTTTGGCGGAGGGAAACAGGCTATTGGGGCTTCTTTTTGCCCTCCCCATGATCTGGCCTGGCCACCGTCATCCGAGCAGGCCTACCTGGATTACGATACCCTGCCCGGACCGCTGCTGCTCCGGGCCCGCTGGGCCGGGGCTTATTTTTACCCGCAGGGAGCGCCGGGCGGTAAAAAATTAAAAGATTTTTTGATCAACCAGAAGGTGCCCCGTCACCGCCGGGATCGCCTGCCGCTGGTTGTTGCCGGCAGCGAGGTGGTCTGGGTGGTGGGGCGACGCATCGCCCATCCCTACCGGGTCACCGGTGAAACCTCACGAGTCCTGGTCCTGAAACTGCAGCATTTACAGTAAAAAAGGAGGAAGGCTCTTGGGAAAAGAGAGGATGACAGTTTTACTGAGCGATTTGGAGATTGCCCGCCGGGTAAAAGAGCTGGCGGCGGAGATCTCCCGCGAGTACGCGGGTGGAAAGGTAACGCTGGTCTGCGTGCTCAAGGGTGCCGTGGTCTTTGCCAGCGACCTGATGCGCTGCCTGGAGATACCGGTGGAGATCGATTTTATGGCTGTCTCCAGCTATGGGTCGGAGACGAAATCTTCAGGGGCGGTGCGGATTTTAAAAGATCTGGACAGCAGTATTCTTGGCAAGGATCTTCTCATAGTCGAGGATATTGTTGATACCGGGCTCACTCTGGATTATATCTGTAAAAATTTGCTCAGCCGTAAACCCCGCTCGCTCAAAGTGGTCACGCTGCTCGACAAGCCGGCCCGGCGGAAGGTAAAATTTACTCCTGATTTCTGTGGATTTGAAATACCGGATCACTTTGTCATCGGATACGGCCTTGATTTCAACGAAGATTACCGTCAACTGCCCGGCATCTGCATTCTTCAGCCGGAGCCGTAAAAATTGCGCCGCCGCCATGAGCGGCGGCACCGCCTGCTGCTGCCGGTGTATTGCCTGCGCACTGTTGGTATGTTAGAATGAAGAAGAATTTCGGCTTGCAGCCGGGAGAGGAGGTAACTGAAAAAAATGCAGCTTTTCAGGCGCCAGATTACGTTTTACCTGGTCATCGCCCTAGTCTTAATCGTGATGATGAAGCTGTTTTTTAACACCGGCACTGCACCGGAGAAAATACCTTACAACGAGTTTATTCAACTGGTCGAAGATGATCAGGTCAAGAACGTCACCGCCTACGGAGATGAGATCGAAGCCGAACTGAAAGATGATCGCCTCGTAACCACGGTCCGTCCGGAAGATCACCTTTTAACAGACCTCCTCCTGGGTAAAAATATCTCTTATGAAACCAATCCACCGCGGGGGCC
>JAAZIE010000085.1 GCA_012510305.1 Bacillota bacterium
CGGTGACGAGGTTAAAAAGATCGCGCTCTTCGGCGTCATGAAAACCAATCAGCCTAATTTCATCTTCCCGGAAAAGCAGCCGGGTGTAAAAAAGCATCTCGGTGCCGAGCTGCTGCTCCAGGCTTTCTGCAGACTGGGGTATTTCCAGGGCTATGCCGGTGGCGCCCACTTCCAGGACTGCCCTTCCGGGAGAAAGAGCCACCAGTTTTCCGCGCACGTATTCGATCATCCGCGCCTGCCCCCTTCCCCCCCGGTGGCTTCATGATAAGAGCGGTGCTGCAGGTGGCAAAGAGCAACCGCCAGGGCATCAGCCTCATCGTCGACGGCCAGCTTCTCCGTCAGCCCCAGCAGCAGCTCCACCATGCGCTGCACCTGCTGCTTGTCCGCCCGGCCGTACCCGGCCACCGACTGCTTCACCTGAAGGGGAGTGTATTCGTGCAGCGCAAGATTGTTTTTTGCCGCAGCCAGGATCACCGTTCCCCGGGCTTCACCGACCTGCAGGGCGGTGCGCACATTCTTGCAAAAAAATAGCTTCTCTATGGCCAGTGAATGCGGGCGGTGCTGACAGATGAGCTCGCCCACACGGTCGTATATCTGGGCCAACCGCTCCGCCCCCGGGGTCTGCTTGGAAGTGCGGATCACCCCTGATGCCAGCCGGCTAAATTTGTTGTTTTTTTCTTCCAGCACGCCGTAACCAGTCATCGCCAGTCCTGGATCGATCCCCAAGATAATCATAAACTCACCATCATTTTCTTTTCTTAACCGGTATATAGTTCTTTAAAGGAAAGCGTAAATCCTTTTCGCCCGGTTAACGTCAAGAGGGCTATCCCAAAAGTCGTAAAGGACAGCCCCCCAAACAAGACGGACCCCATGGGTCAGGGGGACGGTGATTTTGGCTCACAAAAAACTCGCCGCTAACGGCCTTAAAGTCGGCGCGGGCGAGGCATGCCTCGCCCCTACATAATTTTACCATTTCTGGGGAACCTGATAATCATGAGTTATAGAGGGTGACTTAGACTCATTTGCCTGCACTGTAATTCCCTTTAATGTCATCCTGAGGGCGAAACCCGAAAGATCTCACGCGTCAAGGCGGGGCCGCCGTTGAAAATGCCGGGCGCCCTTTGAGCGAAACCAGGCCGGCCCCTTCCAAAAGAGCGGCGCTAACTGGTGTATGCTTCCAGGGCGCTTTCGAGATCGTCCAGGGAATCAAGCGGTTCGCCCGCCTCAAGCCCCTCCCGGTCGTCATCCCTCACCGCGTGCGGAGTCACTTTGATCACTTTGCCGCAAGGCGGCCTGCCCTCAAACACGGCGATCATATCAGCGGTACCATCATGGAATATACCGAGGTAGTAGCGCCCCCGGCATTCAGGGCAAAGATCATCTAAGTGGGTAAAAATAAAACAGGGACCCTCGGGACCGGCTCCGGCGTCGGCAACATACCACCCCGAATCTTTAAAATAGGGCACAATATTCTCAACGCCGGCGTCGCTCTCATGCAGCGCTGCAGCTACCTCTACCAGGTCGGCCGGCGGTATCTCCATCTCCGCAGGGGTGCTGTCCAGATCGTAAACGGAGCTGTGGTCGCAAAAGCGGTACATGTACTGGACCGTGTACATCTTTTGGGACAGCTGATCGGGAGCTGTCTCCACTTTTTGCTCCGCCCGGCGCTGTAAAAGCTGGGCCAGGCTAATATCCCGGGTGTAAGCGAGCAGCAGAAGCAGCGGACCCAAGCCCACCACTAGAACCAGGACTACAAACCCCACCCGCAGCCAGCGGACCCTTTTGCTCTTACCTTTCTCCTGTTCTGACAATAGGGCTCATCCTCTCAAATACATGTTTACTGTAGCCCTATTCTCCCCGGTAGAGAAATAATTTATGCATTATTCTTCCATTATTGCATCAACGTCTCGGGAATTTCAAAATTGGCATAAACATTTTGCACGTCATC
>JAAZIE010000086.1 GCA_012510305.1 Bacillota bacterium
ATTCTTTTATTCTTTTTTTCATCCCCGCCGGTTTTTTCGAGCAGGGCGCTGATTTCTGCAAGCTGGTCGTCCAGGAGAGCATCCAGGTCAACCTGTATCTTTTTTTTCGCCGTCAGCGTCTCCATTTCCCACAAAATGCGGTGCTCATAGCGCAGCATGGCGTTGGTTCTTTCCAGCTTCTTTACTGTTTTGGCCAGGCCCCGCTGCAGCGCGTGCACCGCCGAGAGGTCATCCCGCCATGTGGCGATCCCCCCCGGGATCGCATTGAAACGCAGCGCCGCCCCCGCCGGCGGATCCGGCGCTGCCGAAGACAGAACCGCTTCTCCCTTTTCGTCAAGGATACCCATGGATAGCGGCGAGTGCGCAAACAGCTGCCCATATTTGGCGTTTACCGGAATAAGCCCGGAAAAGATCGCCGTTTGCAAAAACAAGAGGGAGAAAAAACCCATCACGATGGTAAAGTCAGTTCCCCATACCGGTTGGACGCGCAACCCGTAAAGGATGGCATAAATCAGGAGCAAAACTGAAAAACCGACGGGAAAAACCAGGCTGTTACGACGGGGGCTGTCCCAACCCTTTCGCAGGAGCGCCCACTGGGCGCCCAGAAAAAATAAAACGTTTACTCCCCACAGAAAATAATAACCGGGGCCGTAGCGGTAATGCATCCCCCAATCGCTGCTGGAAAGATCCATCTGAAACACCTGCATGTGCAGATCATTGGTCAGCACCATCAGCAGCAGGGCCAGGTTGAGCCCGAAGCAGAGCTTCCACCAGCACGGCGTGGGGGCGTCTTCGGGACGGCCGGCAGCGCCGGCAAGCCGCAGCAGCGCCAGCGGAAGCCCCAGCAAAAAGATATAGTAGCTGTACCAGCTGTACCGGTTAACGGTACTGCCGACCGGCATCTGCCATTTAAACACCCGCAGGGCGGCCCAAAGCACCAGGAGCAGCGTGATCACCAGAACCAAAAGGCGAACCCGTTTGCTCATGATTCGCCTCACCATATGCCCCGCCCACGCGATGGTCACCAGAATAAAAAAGATGACGGACAGCATACTTTCGCGGTTGTCCGCCGCCGTAAAGCGCCGCGTACGCAGCACGCTCCTGCGAAAAATACGCGAAGCATCCTGTCCCGCTTTGTTTAAAGGCGAATAATCCGACAGCTGCGTCGCCCGCCCGTAATCCGCTGCTGCAGGATAGATGCTCTCGTCACAGCGCCCATCGGGCAGGCGAAACCCGGCCCGCAGCAGCTCTTCCTCCAGGTTCGCCGGGAAAGCAACCGCCGCCTGGGAGAGCAGCCCCCTGGTAAAACTGATCGTTCCCTCCCGGGGAACCACAATCTCCAGGTGACGCCCCTGTTGAACAAGCGCCGCCGCCTCGTGGTCAAAACAGATCAAAACAGGCGCCGCGCTCTCGCCGGGGCTTAAAAGACCGCCTCGCTGCAGCCGGGAAAGGTACGGCGCCGCCTTTTTTATTGAAAAGTCACCTTCAAGAGAGTAGGAGAGCGTGCTCATCAGAAGACGGAAATCCGGCTCGCGAAGCGTGAAACCGACCGCCTCTCCCGCACGGAGCAGGTCCTGCCAGCCCCGGATCTCCGCTCTCGTTTTATGGCGATCAACTGCCAGGACCACCGTAGCGGCATACTGTGGATACCAGTGATAAGCAGATCCGTAAGCTTCCAGCAGCGGGGCAGCCTGTACATCATAAGCCTCTGTGGCGAGATGGGCGCGCAGGTTTTGCAGAAAATGTGCCGGGTGATTTTGCTCTATTCTGAACTCGGTGCAATCATCGCCCGCAAGCGACGCTTCAAGGGCGCGGGCGTACGCTTCTGTCCCTACGGATATGCACTCCTCTCCGGCAGTCGTGCAGCCGGCGAGAGAGCATAAAAGAAAACAAAGCAGGACACTATGTAAAAGATGCCGGGAAACCGGGACACCTTCACGAGCACACTTCATCTTCATCCTCCATGATCGGAAAGCCTGCCGCGTTAATCTTACCACCGGGAAACCGGCCGGCTCTGTTGAACGGGGGATCCGCACATTTTATCTTTACCTGCACCCATTATATGCTGCCATCCAAATAAATCAAGAAAAGAAGGCACCGTGCCGGCTTTTGCCGGTTTTGCACGCCTTTACCGGTTAAATTAACAAAAGTGGCAAAACAGTTCGCCGAAAAATAAAACCGCGATCAATGGAAGGGCCCCGGCTAAAGGGGGGCATCCCGGTTAACCGGGCCCGGCGCCTCTTTTTCATAAAGCCGGGGCAGGCCCAGGCGGAAGATGGTGCCCAGGATCACGGTGAAGTCGGTAAACAGGTTGGCCCGGGCCGCGTAGGCCAGGTTGCGGCGAATCTTGTCGGGCATGATCTCCTCGCAGTAGGTCTTCTCCGGATCGGGCGAGCGGGCCAGCAGCTCATCTTCATGCCGGTATTTCAACGAAGCGGGATCGGTTATCCCCGGCACCTGCTCCAAAACCCGGCGCTGCTCGTCGCTGTAGAGAGCCACGTACCGCGCCACCTCCGGCCGGGGCCCCACCAGGCTCATCTCGCCCAGGAAGACATTGAGCAGCTGGGGCAGCTCGTCCAGCTTGGCCCGGCGCAGCAGCTTCCCGGCCCGGGTGATGCGCCCGTCTCCCGCCGCGGTGAGCTGCCCGCCCTTCGTCTCGGCGCCGGGGACCATGGTCCTCAATTTCCAGATCATGAAGGGGCGCCCGCGGCAGCCGATCCGCTCCTGCCGGAAAAACACCGGCCCGCCGTCGTCCAGCTTGATCAGCAGCGCCGCCAGGGCAAAAAGAGGCGCCGACAGCAGCAAGCCCGCCGCCGAAGCCGCCAGGTCAAATAATCGCTTGCTCCGTTTCATCGCCGGCAGCGTTTCACCACCTGCAGGACCGCCTCGATCACATCGCTCACATCGCTCTCCGCAAGCCCCGGGCTCAGCGGCAGGCTGAGCATGCGCCGGTAATTTTCATAAGCCACCGGGAAATCGTTTTCCGAAAAGCGGTAACGATCGCGGTAATAGGGGTGCAGATGAATGGGGATAAAGTGCACCGAGGTGCCGATATTGGATCTCTCCAGCTCCCGAATAAAGGCATCGCGATCGATGCTCAAAGCCTCCGGGCGCAGGCGCAGCACGTAAAGATGCCAGGCGTGCTCCACCCCCGCTCTTTCCACCGGCAGCTCCAGGGCGTCGTTTCCGGCAAAAGCAGCGCTGTAAGCCTGCACCACCTCGCGCCGGCGCCGCTGAAACCGCTCCAGCTTGCGCAGCTGGTGCAGGCCCAGGGCCGCCTGGATATCGGTGAGGTTGTACTTGTACCCCGGGGAAACCACCTCGTAAAACCAGCTGCCGCCCTTCTCGTAGCGCTTCCAGGCATCGCGGCTCATTCCGTGCAGCGAAAGCACCCGCGCTTTCTCCAGCAGCTCTTCCGATCCGGTGAGCATGCCCCCCTCGGCGGTGGTCAGGTTTTTGGTGGCGTAAAAGCTGAAAGCCGCCGGGTTATCGCCCGAACCGACCCGCTTGCCCCTGTACCCGGCCGGCAGGGCATGGGCCGCATCCTCCACCACCGCGAGGTTGTTTGCCCGGGCCAGCTCGTTAATGGGCTCCATCTCCACAGGATGGCCGGCATAATGGACCGGCAGGATCGCCCTGGTCCGCCCGGTAATCTTTTTTTCCACCTGCGCCGGGTCCAGGTTCAGGGTGTCCGGTTCCACATCCACCAGCACCGGCCGCGCCCTCAAATGCTCGATCACATTGACCGAAGCGGCAAAGGTCATCGTTGTGGTGATCACCTCATCGCCCTCGCCGATGCCGGCGGCGGCCAGGGCCAGGTGCAAAGCGGCGGTGCATGAGTTCACCGCCAGGGCCGCCGGGGCACCGAGGTACTCTTTGAAAGCCTTTTCAAAGCGCCCCGTCTTGGGGCCCGTGGTAATCCAGCCCGAGCGCAGGGTATCGACAACCTCGGCGATCTCCTCTTCGCCAATTGAGGGCGGGGCAAAGGGAAGAAAAGTTTTCCTCACCATGAACACATCACCTTTTTCAAATATGATCACGCTTCACTGAACAGAGTAAGCGGCTTAACTTTCACCGCCGCCGCCTTTCAAACCGCAGATCCGCACGGGCGGCACCGGCCGGAACCCCCCATCGTCCCGGTGAAATACCCAGTCCTTGCAGGGCACCTTCCAGTTGCCGTAGCGAAATTCCAGGTAACCCCGCCAGTCGGCGGGGATAAAGGCGCCCAGTGCCGGGTGGAACTCCAGGCTGTCAAAATAGACGGCAGGGATCCACCAGGTGGCCTGGTGCACAAAAAGGCGCCAGGGCCAGGCGGAGATGGAAACCCGCACCGGCACCAGGGCGATGAGCCGGCGCCAGAAAAACCGCATCACGCTGCGCACCAGGCCCAAAAAACCTTTTTTTTTGCCCGCGCCCCGGCGGGGCTGAACCTTGAAATAGTACTCGGGACACCAGGCCTGCTCACCGCACCGCCTGAAGAGACTTAAATCAATAGTGCGGCGCCGTTCACCGCTTCTCAAGGAAAAATTATATTGAAACCGCTGCCCCTGGTAGCTCACCACCAACACCTGGTAACCGGCTCTTTTAAAATGCGGCAGCAGCTCCCGAAGCGCCCCTTCATGCTCCGCCCAGAGGCTTAAATCGATATCTTCGTCCCCCTCGAGCAGCTGCCCTTCCCGCATGAGGCCGAGCAGGGTACCGCTGTTCAGCCAGTAGGGCAGCTCATGTTCGTTAAACAGGTCCAGAACCCATCTCAGCTGGCTGTCGACAACCCATCCCCCCCACGTTACCGGAGCTCCTTGAACCGGACAATCCACTGGTAGCCCTGTACCGCCGTCTTCAGGGTAAAGAGCAGGGCCATCCCGGCCAAAAAGATAAGCCTGAAGTTAAAAGCGTACGCCAGCAGGGTAAACCCCTGCGGCGCGAGGGCATCGGCGATTAAAACGGCAACGATCATCACAATATGTCCGGGGAAAAAAAGAAGCTCCCCCAGGATCTTCCTGACCCGCGCCGCCGCATCGCCCCGGACCCCTTTGATCTGCTCCTCCTTGCGCTCCAGGCGCTCCAGGATCCGCTGCGTTTCAGGCCGCTCGATGGCGGCGGGGCTGTGGGCCAGCTTGCCGGCAAGAACGTGAGCGGCGATGACGTTGGGAAAAGAGCTGATCCCGATGCAGGCGATGAAGCCCAGCAAGACGGCATACTCGTAGCCGAAGAGCCGGTACACCGACACCCCCATGAAAAAGAGCATCAGGTTGGTGGAGTAGCGGTGCACCAGGAGATCAAAATAGTGCCCGGAAAGAGAGGGGCTCTGCCGCCCTGTCTTGATATAATAGCGGGCCAGCTCCCCGTCCACGTGATCGAGCATATAGTATAAAAACACCAGGACGGCGGCGGTGATCATCGCCCCGGCACTGTTCAGCGTGAAGAAATAAAGGCTGCCCAAAGCCGCCAGCAGGCTTAAAAAAGTAGCCTGGTTGGCGGAGAGGCCCAGCTTGATCGAGGCGATGGTTAAATATATCGAAAGCTTCCGAAAGAGATACTTGTCCAGAAGATAGTTTTCACTTTCATTTTTCTGGCACAGGCGCTTGTATCTTTCCACCGCTTCTATCTTCAAAGCGCTCCTCCCCACTTCAAGCCTTCCCCCGGTCAACCGGCCCTTCAGCGGCCAGGAACTCCCTGGCTTTCTCCAGATCTTCCGGAGTGTCGATCTCCATGCAAAGCTCCTCTTCAAAGTAGACCGCATGAAGGGGAAAATCACCCAAAAGATTATTCAGCGCATTTTCGGCATAGACCCCCAGGTTGCCGTCTCTTTCAAACCGCTCCATCTCGCCCAGCCAGCGCCCGATCCCCTCCCGGGAAAGCCGGTACATGGGCACCAGGAAAGCACAGCGCTCATCGAAAATATCGACGGCGATCTTCTTCACCAGGCCCCCCTCGACGCGGCCCTTGAAATCCTTCTCCGGCAGCGCCGCCGCGCGGTTCACCAGGACGGCATTTTCAAACGCCGCACCCAGCAGCTTCTGCAAAACGCTCTCTTCAAAAACCAGGTCGCCGTGCAAAAGCAGGATCTCCTCCTCCAGGCGCTCTTTTGCCACCAGGAGCGAATAGATATAGTTGGTGCTCCGGTAAAGGGGGTTCGGGACATACTCCACCTGCAGGCCGGGGTAAAGCCGGGCCAGGTGCCCCTCAATTTGCCCGGCGAAGGGACCGGTGGTGATCAGCACCCTGTCCAGGCCCCGGTTCAGCAGCAGGCGCACCTGCCGGGAGAGGATCGTCTCTTCGCCGGCGATCTCCACCAGGCACTTGGGCCTGCCGGCGGTAAGAGAACCCATCCTTCGCCCCACCCCGGAATTCAAAATCACCGCTTTCACTGTGCCGCTCCCCTCTCGTCACCCGCCGTTTTGTTCGCGGGCTACAAATTGCATAAACGCTTCCTTGTTTTCTGCCGGCGTAGTCGTGGGCCGCCCCAGGTCCGCGCGGGAACCCTTCGCCACCGCAATCTCCAGCAGCGCCGGCCCCGCAGAAGAGTTGAGCTCATCCAGCCCCATTTCGGCCACCACCCTGCTCGAGGCGGTCAGCGCCACCCGGTAGCCGCAGGCCCGGGCCACCGCCGGAACATCCATTTCCCCGGCCGCCGTAGGCTGCCCCCCCACCGAATCGTGGGCCCCGTTGTTCAGGATAATGTGCTTTAAATTTTCCGGAGAGCGCGCCCCGATCACGGCAAGACCGCCCAAATGCATCACCAGGGCTCCATCACCGTCAAGACAGTAAACCGGCCGTCGCGGCCTGGCCAGGGCCACCCCCAGGGCGATCTGCGAGGCATGGCCCATCGAACCCACCGTGAGAAAATCGCGCCGGTGCCCCTGCTCCAGGCGAGCCCGGTACTCAAATACCTCCCGCGAAGCCCCCCCGGTGGTGGAAACAACCACGGCGGCGGGATCTATCCGGGAAAGGACCAGCGCCACCGCCTCTTCCCGGCTCATCTGGCCGGTGGAAAGAGAACTGCCCCGGGTGGCGTAGGGCTCAAAAGTCCCCCGGCGCACCACCAGGGCGTAAGGCTCGCGGCGCTCCTTTAAATGAGCCACCGCCC
>JAAZIE010000087.1 GCA_012510305.1 Bacillota bacterium
CCGGTATATTGCAACTTCTTTGTTTCCGGCCAACCAAGCGGCAAATCTGTTCCGGGCTTTCCGCTAACCGATTAACTGTCATCTTCTAGAGCATCCGGAAAAACCATGCTGCTAAAAACCCGGCCTGTACCAAAGTCTGCCAGGTCAATGGTCACCGCAAGTTTGTCCGCTTTGACGCCGTCAAACAGCTGATAGCGTACCGCCGCCAGGCCCAGCCCAAAAACCACGAATGCATCCAGGCTGTCCTCGTACATTTCCCGATCCACAATCAAAGTAACGGCAGTTAATTTGTTATTGTAGGCTACATCCTTAATCGAAGGAAAGTCAGGGTCGTTTTTTAGCTCTTCCGCGGTTTCGGCGAAGCTTTCGCGCATCTCCTTCATGATCCGGCTGTGAACTGACCTCGACATCTCGCAGGTTACCGAACCATCATCATTTACCAATACCCTCTCGATCCCCAGCTCTTCAGCTTCAGCTACAGCGCTATCTACATCTTCAGGATCAACGGCAGGCAAGGTGATGCTTACCTCGAAAAGCTCTTTCTCCATCGCCGGAGAATCACGGCGGACGCCGGGATCGGCACCGCCGCAGCCCCCCGCCGCCAATAGACAGAAAACAGCCAATACCGGTAACACTTTCTTCACGGCCCAGCACCCGCCCATTTTGGAATTGGTTCAACCGGGCTTTTCATAAATATAACAACCCAGATCGGCCCGGCCCGGGTGAACCTTTGTAAAAAATGATAACAAACAGCAGTGACAGAATAGTGTCAGGCCAAATCATTAAAGGGAATCTTTTTTTCGCCAGCAGGTTATTCCATAAAAACAAGCCGGCGCGAATTTCCCGGTTGGGAGTGAACATAAATACTAACCACCCCGGAAGTTTTCAAAACCGCCGGGGTGGTGCTGTTGGTTTACAGCCGCATTCATCAACCTCTGTCCGGATCGTAGCGCTTTAGAAAGAGGGAATTGGTCACCACCGACACCGAGCTCAGGGCCATCGCCGTTCCGCCCATCACGGGCGTGAAAATGCCGAATATGGCCAGGGGGACGGTGATGAGGTTGTAGAAAAAGGCCCAGAAAAGGTTTTGCCGGATCTTGCGCAGGGTCCGGCTGGAGAGACGGATAGCTGAAGCGATCTTCCCCAGATCGCCCCGCATCAGGGTAATGGAAGCGCTTTCCATGGCCACATCGGTCCCCGTACCGATGGCCATCCCCACATCTGCAGTCGCCAGGGCCGGCGCATCGTTGATCCCGTCGCCCACCATGGCCACAACGCGGCCGGATTCTCTTAGCTTTTGAACCGCTTCCGCTTTGTGCTGCGGTAAGACTTCGGCGATAACCTGATCGATGCCCACCTGCCCGGCGATAGCCCGGGCGGTTCTCTCCTGGTCGCCGGTGAGCATATAAAGATCGAGGCCCATCTGCCGCAGCTCCGAAAGGGCTTGCCCGGCGCCCTCCTTAACCGTATCCGCCAGGGCGATCATGCCGGCCGGGCTTGCCCCCTTCAGCACCAGCATCACTGTTTTGCCCTCTGACTCCCAGAGATTTTTTTGCGTCAGCAGCGAAGATATTTCCGCGCCGGCCGCATCGGCCAGCTTTTCATTGCCTATAAACCAGGTCCCATCTCTTAAATGAAACTTGATCCCCCGCCCGGGCAGGGCCTCAAAGCTCTCGATGCTTTCCAAAGCGATACCCCTTTTCCCGGCTTCCCTGACCACGGCCCGGCCCAGGGGATGCTCCGACCGGTGCTCCCCCGAAGCGGCGATCCTCAACAGCTCTTCTTCATCAAAGGGCAGCTCGGCCAGAATATCTGTTACTTCCGGAACCCCCCCGGTGATGGTACCGGTTTTATCCAAGACCACGGTATCGATCTTCTCCACCCGCTCCAGGTGCTCCCCGCCCCTGATCAGGATCCCTTTCCCGGCGCCCACCCCGGTCCCCACCATGATCGCCGTCGGTGTAGCCAATCCCAGGGCACAGGGGCAGGCGACCACGAGAACCGTAACCATGTGCATGAGCGAGCTTTCAAAGCCGGCCCCGCTGATAAACCAGCCGGCAAAAGTGAGCAGGGCAATAGCGATTATTGTCGGGACAAAAACATTGGAAACCCGGTCCGCCAGGCGCTGAATCGGAGCCTTGGAACCCTGCGCCTCTTCGACCATGCGGATGATTTGCGCCAGCATCGTATCCTGGCCCACCTTTGTCGCCTGGAAAGTAAAGCTGCCGTAATTGTTGATCGAAGCCCCGACAACAATATCGCCGGGATTCTTCTCCACCGGCATGCTCTCTCCGGTAAGATGGGACTCGTCAATAGTGGTCACGCCCTCCCGGATAATGCCGTCCACCGGCACCCTTTCCCCCGGGCGCACCACGACCAGGTCACCCGCCGCCACCTGCTCCACGGGGATTTCCCTTTCCGCGCCCTCCCGGAGAACCCGGGCTTTTTTAACCTGCAACTCCATCAATTTTTCAATGGCTTCCGAAGTTCTCCCCCGGGCCACAGTCTCCAGCAACCGCCCCAGCAAAATGATGGTCATGAGCACGGCTGCAGACTCAAAATAAAGCAGGCCCCATCCGGCCAAAAGAGAAGCGAGGCTGTAAAAATAGGCCACCGATGTGCCCAGCGAAACCAAAACATCCATGTTGGCGCTGCCGCCCTTCAGTGAAAGGTACGCGCCCCGGTAAAAAGACCATCCGGCAAAAAACTGTACCGGTGTGGCCAGGGCCAGCTGCACCCAGGGATTAAGCTCAAAACGAAGCCCGGTATGAGCAGCGACCATCAACACCGCCAGGGGAAGGGTCAACAGCACGGCAACAACAAAACGGGCCAGCTGCCAGTTCTTCTCTTTTTTTTCAGCCCGGGCTGCTTCATCGAAGGAAAGGCTCCGCGCCGGGTGAACATGGTAGCCCAAGTCGCGCACCGCCTTCTCTATCTCGGCAACCGTAATCATACCGGAAATATAGCTGACAGCGGCCTTGTTGGTGGCGAGGTTGACCGCTGCCTCCTTGACGCCCGGCAGCGATTTGAGCCTTTCCTCCACCCTGGCGGAGCAGGCCGCGCAGGACATCCCCGAAACAAGAAACTCCTGCCGCTCCGCGGAGACCCCAAAACCCAACTCTTCGATCCGCTCGATTATTTGCCGGAGCTCAACCTTCTCGGGATCATAGTCCACCGTCCCCCGGCCCATCATCAGGTTTACGCCGGCGGACGAAACACCGGAAAGAGAACCCAGCTTCCGCTCAACCCTGGCGGAGCAGGCCGCGCAGTTCATCCCGGTGATGGGGATTGTTACAGACAGCTCTTTGCCGTCTGTTAATTTACCTGCCGCCATTTTACCGGCACCCCCTTTTTGGCTACCGGATCAGCTTGGAAATCGTTTTCAGCAGTTCAGCGATTACCTCTTCGTCGCCTTCGATCAGCTGATCCTTGATACAAAATTTCACATGCTTCTCCAGCAGCAGCCTGGACACACCGCCTATGGCCGACTGGACCGAAGCGATCTGGTTCAAGATATCATCACAGTAGACGTCCTCTTCGATCATCTTTTTGATCCCCCGCACCTGCCCCTCAATGCGGTTGAGCCTTGCCGCAAGCTGCTTCACTGTTTTTTCATCCCGCCAGTACCTTTTCCGGCAGTCCTTTTCACACCCGGCACCGCCGGCATATTCAACCACCTGCCGACCCTTCCTGTTCATATCCACATACCCTACCCCCCTATCCTATTATACAGGATACGCTGCCGCGAAGCAATTCACAGCGCGTATTTATAATCATAAGACCTTTTATGGAAATTTAGGCAAGGCAATTGTAATACCTTTGGCTTTAAAAGATACCGCAAAATATTTGCCACAGGGTGATACATCCGGCAGCAAAATAGTGTATAATGTTCGCAAGATTTACATACTTTGAATTCTCCGGCAAAGCCCCGGTGCAGCTGCCCGGGGGAAATAACAAAAAGGGGTGCACGATAAGATGAGAAGGACTGCTGTTATTGTTATCGCTCTGCTTCTACTGCTCGCTTTGAGCGGGTGCGGTGTGAAAGATAAGGTGACAGAGGGAATCATCGAGAATATCGCCGGCGATGATGTTGACGTTGACCTGGATGAGGGTAGCATCAAGTTCAAAGACGATGAAGGCGCAGAAACGACCATAGGCGGAGCCAAGTGGCCCAAAGACGGAGCAGGAGCACTGATACCGGTATTTAAAAAAGGCGAAATTCATTCAGTGAAAAACTCTGAAGAAGAATTCGGGATCACCCTGCTGAATGTAAAATTGGCAGATTTTGATCAATATGTCAAAGAACTTAAAAAAGCAGGCTTCACAGACTCGATAGAGGAATACACTCACGAAAATGCCAAACAATTTAGCGCCCACCGGGGCGATGGCCAAAAGGTGGCAGTTTCTTATGCCAGCGACAACGATACGATCACTATTGTACTGTTGCTATTCTCCGAATAGCAAGCGGTTTAAGATCAAATGTTTTCAGCAGCGGCAGATCCTTTGCGGGGTCTGCCGCTCTTTTTAATGTACCGGGCCTCTTCGCCTGGCGGTGGCTTTCTCAAAAATCACCCCGGGGCGATACATCGGGGGCAAAATAGTGTATAATTGATCACAAGATTTATAAATTTAGAATTTCTCCGGCAAGCCCCGGTGCAGCCGCCCGGGGGAAATAACAAAAAGGGGTGAACGATAAGATGAAAAAGACTGCTGTTATTGTTATCGCTCTGCTTCTACTGCTATCTTTGTGCGGGTGCGGTATAAAGGAGAAAATCACCGGAAAGATCTCAGAGAAGATAACAGAGGGCATCATCAAGAAGGCCACCGGCGACGATGTTGATCTTGATCTGGAGGAAGGTAAGATCAAGGTCAAAGGCGACGACGGCGAAGAAGTTACCATGGGCGAAACCGAGTGGCCCAAGGAAGGACCAGGAGCACTGATACCGAAATTTAAAAAAGGCAAAATCGATGGGGTGAGCAGAGCGGGTGAAATGTGCTGGATCTACATCGATGATGTAAAGGTGGCAGATTATAAACAGTATATCGAAGAACTAAAAAAGGCGGGCTTTACCGACAATCCCGAGGAACACTCCGGGGGGGGCGAACTTATATACGGCGCTACCCGGGGCGAAGAGGTGAGGGTTCAAGCCGCCTATTCCGACGACGGCACCATGATGATTATGGTACAAACCGCCTCCGACTAACAGTAAGCGGGTTGCTCTCAAATGTTTTAGCAGCGGCAGATCCTTTGCAGGGTCTGCCGCTTTTTCCATCTCCCGGTCCGCCTAAAAAAAGGGGTCAGCGGCGGTTGACAGCAGCGACAGAATATTGCTATAATTTTGCCGGGAAAAGCCCTGATTCCCTTAAGGGGCAGAGCCTCCCCCTATCCATGACTGTTGTGACCCAACTGCAGGGTGCAATACCGTCAAAAAACGATGTGTGAGGCTGTGGATTCAGCTCAAAAGAGATGGGAGGTTTCCAATGAAAGCGCTAAAACCCGCAAAAGAGTTTAACGAAGAAGCATGCACGCGCTGCGGTCTCTGTTTCAGCGAGTGCCCGGTAATGGACCTGCCGGTGAAGACGGCCCGGGAGGAGATCCGGCGTCTCATCGCCGGAGAGCCGACGAAGCAGGTGCTGCGCAAATGCGCCAGCTGTTTTGCCTGCGACTATATCTGCCCCGAGGGTTGCAACCCCGCGGAGCTGATCCTGCAGCGCTGGCATGAACAGTACGAGCGCAAGGGGCTGCCTCTCCGCGCCAGGTATTTTTCACCTCATGAAAAATTGAATTTCCGAACTCACGTCGTCTCCAAGATGCCCGCCGGTGAACGCGAGCTGATCCGCTCATGGGCGGACCTCTCTCCCGCCGAGGAGATTCTCTATCCCGGGTGCAATATCATCACCGCTCCTTTTGTCACCCGCACGAAAGCCCTTGAGGGGATGGATATACGCGGCACCCTCGACTACTGCTGCGGTGAAACCTATTACCGCATGGGGCTTCTGGAAGAGGTGCAAAAGGTGGCCCGCCGCCTGGAACGGTTCTTCAAAACCCTGGGAGTGAAGAGAGTGAATGTCCTGTGCACCGCCGGTTGCAACATGTTCATGAACGTGCTTCCTTCTTTCGGTGTAGACTTCGACTTTGAAGTGCGCCCCTACCTGCCGGTAATCCTGGACAAGCTGGAACACGGCGAGCTGGCCATCACCAATCCGCTTAGCGGCACCGCCACGATCCATGAGTCCTGCTACGGCAGGCACCTGGGGGACGAATACATGGATGTGCCCCGCCGCATCCTCGAACGGATCGGCCTGGAGGTGGTGGAGGAGAAAAAACACCGCAACCTCTCACTGTGCTGCGGTATCGCCGGCGGCTTCCCCCCCGACTCGGGCTACCACATCAAAGATCTCGTCACGGCCACCTTGAAAAGCCTCCAGCAAGCGCGCGACACCGGTGCCGATTACACCGTGGGCTACTGCGCCGGCTGCCTGCAGATGCTCACCGTAGGCCAAAAGCTCCTGCCCATCGGCCCGCCCGTCTATCACCTGCTGGAGCTGCTCTCCCGGGCACTGGGCGAAGAGCCGGCCCATCCCATGAAATGGCGGGCCACTGCATTCCTCGCCGGGGTCTTGCGGTACCAGGCTCCCCTGACCCTGTCCTGGAAAAAGTATCGCATCCCGGAAATACCGGTGGTGCCCCCCTCACCGGAGCCCTGAAAACAGTACGGTACCGGGCCCGGCAAGCCGCGCCATCTGCCGGGCCCATGACAATACAATAATGGAGGTAACCCGCCGTGACCGCCAAGACCTTCCGCTTTTTCCGCGAAGATCTCTGTACCCGCTGCGGCGATTGCTTCGCCGCCTGCCCCTACCTGGAACTGCCGCCGGAGGAGGCCAAGTCTGAAATCAGCAGCCTCATCGATGGCGGCAGCTCCCTTGCTTTGGAGGTCTGCAACACCTGCCACACCTGCGATGCCCTCTGCCCCGAAAACGCCGGCCCTTACGAGCTGGTCCTGGAGCGCTGGAGCAAGCGCGATCAGGGCCTTCCCACCACCGCCCGCCTGGTCACGCCCTCCGAGCCCTGCAACATCTGGTCTTCGCTAAAAGCGCTCATGCCCGCCGATGAGCTTTCCCTGCTGCACAGCTGGGATGATTTTTCTCCCTGCGACGAGATCTGCCTCACCGGTTTCTACACCAGCGTGGTCCCCTATATCCTTCAGTCGAAGGTGCTGAAGGGGCTGCCCAAGATCGTCGGCTCGGAGGCCCTTTTCGGCTGTGCCGGCGACATCTACAAGACGGGCAGCTTCACCATGGTGGAGCAGATTACCCGCCGCCTGGAGAAACTGTTCAAGGAGATGGGCGTAAAAAAAGTGGTCGCCTCCATGAGCGCGGAAGGTATGGTCCTTTCCGAGATTCTCCCCCGGCGCTTCGGGGCGAAGTTCGCATTCGAGGTGGAGGCCCTGGAAACGTGGCTGCTGCGCCGGCTGCAGGAAGAAAAGATCAAGCCCCTTGAAAGTCTGGACCTGACGGTGACCGTGCACGACAACTGCCTCTCCAAGATGCAGGAAGGCCGGTTGCAGGAAATCAACCGGAAGATCGTCCGCCGCCTGGGCTGTGAAATCATCGAGCCCCGCCATACCCGCGAACGCTCCCTTTGCTGCGGCTTCGGAGCCGCGGCGGCGCACTACCGGGTCATCGATATCATGGCCTCGGGCTACCGCCGCTTAAAAGAGCTGGAGGAAACAGGCGCAGACGCTGCGGTGATCTACTGCCCCGCCTGCCTTTTTATCCTTACGCTGATCAAGGTGGTAGCCGGCTCGTCTTTACCCCTCTACCACCCCGTGGAGCTCGTAGAGATGGCCGCCGGGGAAAAACCGCTGCAAAGGCACGAGCGCAGGGCCTGGGACATGATCGCCATAATCAGCAACCACCTGCTCAAATGCGCCGCCTCCCCCGCCTACCGCAGGCCTTTTAAGCCCGCCTATATTGCGCCGGAAATAACCCCCCTGCCGGAGCTGCCAAGGGGGGACCGCCGGCGCACCAAAGCGTTGGCCGCCTTTTACCACAGCCCCCTGGTGCAAAACAGGCTCGTACGGGCCCTAATCTCTTTCTTTTTTAAAAGAATAGTGTCCTCCTACGATACCCGGCGCAAGCGCAGGCTGGGACTGAAATTGGAGAGCACCCCGGAGCATCCTTTTCACCAGCCCGGATAGGCAGGCAAAAACAATCCCGGGTACAAAATTTGTGAAGGAGAAAAATAACATGGCTGAAAAGAACAGGTGGGATTTTTATCGCTACGAGGACTGCGAGCTGTGCGGCGACTGTCTTTACCGCTGCCGCTACCTCGGCCTGAGCCGGGAAGAGGCGATCGAGGAGATCAAACGCCTCCGGGCGGGAGAACCGACCCGCGTGGTGCACCGAAAATGCATCAGCTGCTACGCCTGCAACACCTTTTGCCCCAATGACTGCCACCCCTACGAGTTCATCACCAGCGCCTGGCACCGCCGTTACACCGAGCGGGGCCTGCCGGTGCGGGCCTCCTACCTCATGCCGGCGACCGGGGATAACTTTCGCACCGACATGGTTAAAACCATGGCGCCGTGGGAGCAGGAGCTCCTGCGCCGGTGGAAAGAAACCCCGCCGGAGGGAGAGACGGTCCTTTACCCCGGTTGCAACGCCCTCACTCTCCCCCATCTCCTGCGCGCCCCTTACATGGAAGAGCTGGTCATCTCCGGTGATTTCGACCTCTGCTGCGGAGAGATGTACTTTCGGATGGGCCTTTACGACGTGGTGGCGCAGGTGGCGGAAAAGCTCACCGCCCATTACCGGGGACGGAAGATCGGCACCATGCTCTTTGTCTGCCCCGCCGGGCTGAACATGTTTCGCAATGTCCTCCCCGGCCATTTCGGCGCCGAGTTTTCCTTCAAGACCGGTTTTCTGGGAGGTTACCTGCTGGAAAAGGTGGAATCCGGCGAGCTGGAGATAACAAACAAGCTCCAGCGCTCCATCGCCCTGCACGACTCCTGCCACGGCCGGATCATCGGCCCGGAGGTAACAGAAACCTCCCGCCGGCTCTATGCCCACATGGGGCTGCAGGTTCACGAGATCGCCGGCAGCGTGAACGAGGGCCTCTGCTGCGGCATGGCGGCAGGCTGCAACCGCTACCGCCCCGACGATATGTACCTGGCCGCGATAAAAGAGCTTCGCGCAGCAGCCAAGACAGGCGCAGAAGAGCTGGCCACTTACTGCAGCGGGTGCCATCTCACCCTGGCGATGATGCGCCGGCTGTACCCGGGACGCCAGCCGGTGCGGCATATACTGGAGCACCTTCAGGAAAGCACGGGGCTGACGCCCTACCATCCTGCTTCCGCACGCACCCGGCGCATGCTGGGCAACGTGGTGCGTAAAGCTTTTCCCAAGCTGCTTTCCGGCAAGACTTACCGCATCAAGATTTAGCATAACCAAACAAAATACCGAACCCCGGCACGCGAGTTAGCCCTGGTTGACAGCCGGGATAACATATCGCTATACTCTCTCCAGAAAGGGGGCTGCCGGGCTGCAGCAGCCGGTATCGCACCCGGACAAACGGAGGGCCGCTATGGATCTTACTTTTGTTATCCGCATTACCATCATCGGTTTGCTGGCCGGAACCCTGGGAACGGGCAGCGGGGGTCTGGTCACTCTTTTTACGAAAAAGCTGCCCGCTCCCCTTCTCAGCCTCATCCTCGCTTTTGCCGCCGGGATGATGCTGGATGTAACTTTTTTGGAGCTTTTACCCGAAGCGATCGGGCACGGCGGTTTCCTTTACGGCCTGCTCGGCCTTGTCGGCGGCATCGCTGTCTTTTTGTTGCTGGACAAGCTGCTGCCCCACTGCCACCACTATACAGAAGAGCACCAACAGAGCCGTTTTCAGAAAATGGGAACACTGCTCGGCATCGGCATCGCCCTGCACAATATCCCCGAGGGCCTGGCCATCGGAACCGGCTATGCTTCCAGCGAATCGCTGGGCCTGGGGCTGGCACTTATTATCGGTATTCACAATTTCCCCGAAGGGCTGGCCATGGCGCTGTGCTTGGATGGCGGCGGGAGCAGCAAGGGCAGGACCCTTCTCGCCACGGCGCTGGCCGGCCTGCCCATGGGGCTGGGGGCTCTTTTGGGAGCGCTGTTAGGCGGTATCTCACCCATCGCCCTGGGCCTTTCTTTGGGCTTCGCCGGCGGGGCGATGCTCTTTATCACCTGCGACGAGCTCATGCCTGACGCCCACAATCTTTCCCGGGGATATTCGGCAACCATCGGGCTGCTCCTGGGAGTGGTCACCGGGATCCTCATCATCGGCCTCTAGGACACCGTATTTACCGTCAAATTATAACAAGGTGACCGGGGGAAATCCGGTCACCTTGCCCAAGGCAATCTTGAGA
>JAAZIE010000088.1 GCA_012510305.1 Bacillota bacterium
AGCGATCACGGAATGCTATATCCCCCTGCTGATGGTTTTTGAAAAACTGGCCGCAGATGGAGTGGACTACCGGATCACTTTTTCGCTTTCGCCCACCCTGGTGGCGATGCTGGAGGACCCCCTGCTGCAGGAGCGCTACCGCAAATACCTCGGCGGGCTGCAGGAGCTGGCCCGGCTGGAAGAGGAGCGCACCGCGGGTGATCCCGATTTCGCACCCCTGGCCGGGCTTTATCGCGAACATTTTGACAGCACTGCCGGCTATTTTGAGCGCTTTAACGGCCGTCTCACCGGCGCCTTTCGAAACCTGTCCGAAAAAGGCTTTCTCGAGCTCATCACCACGGCTTCAACCCACGGTTACCTGCCGCTGCTGCTGCATCCGGAAAGCGCCTACGCCCAGCTGGCCAATGCGGTGCAGTACCATGAAGCCATTTTCAGGGAGCCCCCCCGGGGCATCTGGCTGCCCGAATGCGCCTATGATCACGGCCTGGAAAAGATCCCCGGCGAACTGGGGCTGCAATACTTTATCACTGCCACACACGGGGTTCTTTACGCCTCGCCCCGCCCCAAGTACGGCGTCTACAGCCCCATTTTAACGAAAAGCGGCGTCGCCGCCTTCGGCAGAGATCCGGAAACCTCCAAGCAGGTCTGGAGTTCCCAGGAGGGCTATCCGGGAGATTATGATTACCGCGAATTCTACCGCGATATCGCTTACGACCTCCCCCTGGATTATATCGGGCCCCACCTTCATCCGCCCGGCATGCGCAGCGACACGGGTATAAAATACTACCGGATCACCCGCGAAGGGCTGGATTACAAGGAACCGTACCGCCCGGAGAAGGCGCGGGAGAAGGCCGCCCTGCATGCCGGTAACTTTATGTTCAACCGGGAGCAGCAGGTTAGATACCTGGCCGCAACGATGGGGCGCCCCCCCATCGTGATCGCCCCCTACGATACCGAGCTTTTCGGTCACTGGTGGTTCGAAGGGCCGCAGTGGCTCGACTTTCTCTGCCGCAAAATTGCCTTTGATCAGCAGCACCTCAAGTTGATCACACCCGGGGAATACCTTGATCTCGGCTATCCGCTGCAGCTCTCCAACCCCAACCCCTCCAGCTGGGGTGACAAAGGCTATCACGAGTTCTGGCTCAACGGGAGCAACGACTGGCTTTACCGGCATCTGCACCGGGCTGCCGAAGAGATGATCGCCCTGGCCACGACCCACCAGGAAGCGGAAGGGCTCACTGAAAGGGCGCTGGGCCAGGCCGCCCGCGAGCTGATGCTGGCCCAGAGCAGCGACTGGCCTTTCATCATGACTGCAGACACCATGACCGGTTATGCCCGCAGCAGGGCTCAGAATCATCTGGTTCGCTTCCGGGAACTGGCCCGTCAGATCAGGGAAGGGGCCGTTGATCAAAGCTGGTTAAGCGAGCTGGAGCGGGCCGACAATGTTTTCCCCCACCTGGATTACCGCCTTTACCGCAAGCTCGAAACAACAGCGCCCGTGGAGCTCGCCGCGGGGGCGGGGGCCGGGAGTTTAAGCCCCTGACCGGGATATGCTTTTTGATTTTGGTAAAAGGGGCGCAAGCCGCCCTGCGTCCTGATAATTGAAGAATCAATCGGGGCAGACCTGGTAGCGAAAAAAAGAGACAGCCTGCGGCTGCCTCACCAGGAAGAAAAGAACTACTTCAAACCGGCAGCCTGGCGATCCCTTTGCGGACCCATAGCTTTGCGTCACTGCTTTTCAGCAGCTTTGCCCTGAGCGGTCGTTTTTTTAATTTCCAAAAATGATCATACAATATTTTGACGGTTTTAGCAAGTTTTATTTTTGGCTTTCCCGGGCGAATTTAAGCGGTGGGCAGTGGGTAAATGAAACATTGGGGACGTACGTTCTTGTTGCACCAAGTATGAGCAAGAGAAGATGAATACAGCGATAACCGCTTCTCCCGTTGCCGGGAAGAGGTTATTCTTTTTCCTCTTTTTGCAGAGTGTCTATCTTTTGCACGTAAAGGTCGGTCAGCGAATCGGAGAACTCCTCGGTGTAAGCTTCGCTGTAAACATGATAGGAGGGTTTCTCCGGATCGGGCAGCACCAGCGCCCACCCCTGGGGATGGTAGATCTTCAAACCGTCGATCATCTCCGTCTTTTTGTTGACCGACTCCTGGATGAGCCTGCGCATGACCCGCCCCTTCTTCGTCCAGGGGCAGGGGATCTCCCGCTCGCTGGTCCTGATTGTGGGAATCTCCTCAAGCAGCCCGGTGAGGGTAAAATCCTGGCCGGCCAGCAGATCCAGCAGGCAGACCAGGGCCGCGATGCCGTCAAAGGAGAGAGTTGCCGAAAGGTTGCCCGAATCCTTCAAGGTGCGCCCGCCCTTTTTCCCCTGTTCCATCAGGTAGCGCGGCGCCGCTTTTGTCCGCAGGACCCGGCCCTGGTAACGCCGGGCCAGCTTCTCCACAACCTGCGACACATGCACCGGCACGGCCACGGTCCCGCCCCGGCGTTCACGGAAAACCAGCAGCGACAGAAGAGCGGTGTAAAGATCGCCCTGCACCGGCCGCCCTCTTTCATCAAAAATTAGCGCTTTTTCACCCCCCGGTGAAATGACCACCCCCAGGGTAGCGCTGTTGTTGCGCACCGCCGCCGCCAGATCCTTGTGGTAGTGCAGCGGCAGATCGCAGCTGCCGCCGCTGTGCCCGTCACCGCCGCCCCCGGCGGGATTTACCGTAATCACGGTGCAGGAAAGCTCCTGCAGCAGCGGAATGAGAAAGCGGCGCAGGTAGGAGGTGGGACGGCCGAGCACTACCCGCAGGCCCGCCCGGGCCAGTTTGCCGGGCGAAACGCTCCGCATCAGTTCGGCGCGGTACAGCCCGGCCATATCGGGCAGATGCAGGATCTCCCCCAGGGCATCCCCGGAAGCACGTGGAAAATCCTCGCGGTAGTAGAGCTGTTCAATTTTGCGCTCCCGGTTGCGGGCCAGGGGCAGCCCGTCGGAGTCAAAAAAGGAGAGGCGGATCCCGTGTTTCTCCCCCGGGGAAGGTGAAAGATGGATCCCACCCGATGCTTTCAGATAGGTTGCCGCCCGCCTGGCCATGGGAATAAGCAGTTCTCCGGCATCCAGAAC
>JAAZIE010000089.1 GCA_012510305.1 Bacillota bacterium
CCCGGCTACCGGTTCAAGACGGTCGATATCCTGCTGACCAACTTTCACCTGCCCCGCTCCACCCTGCTGATGCTGGTCTGCGCCTTTGCCGGCCATGCGCCGGTTATGGCCGCCTACCGCACCGCCGTGCGTGAAAAATACCGCTTTTACAGCTTCGGCGACGCCATGCTGCTGCTCTAGGATGGTGTGAATTTTTTTGGGGGGAGCTGTCTCAAGAGTCTAAAGGAAGCCTCCTACGTGAGTCAAAGTAACCGTCCCCCTGACTCACTCTCACCTCTAATGTGCGGGGCATCCTCCGCGCCGGCCGCCGCGGTTGAATATAGGTGACAGTAGAACCGTCCCCCTGTCACCTGCGGGAAAAAAAAAGCATAATTGACAGTGAGAAATGGTTAAGATAAGCTATAGCAGGGTGGAAGGGATGTCCATTTATTACGAGCTGATCAGGCGCTGTGCTCGCACCGGCGCGCGGCGGGGAAGGCTCAAGACAAAGCATGGTACTGTAGAGACACCCGCATTCATGCCGGTGGGGACACAGGGAACCGTTAAAGCGATGAGCTCGCCGGAGCTGGCTGAACTGAAGACAGAGATGCTCCTGGCAAACAGCTACCACCTTTACCTGCGTCCCGGCGTCGAAGTGATCGCCCGCGCCGGAGGGCTGCACAAGCTGATGCAGTGGCCCGGCGGCATCTTGACGGACAGCGGCGGCTTTCAGATCTTCAGCCTGGGCAACCTGCGGAAGATAGAGGACGAGGGGGTTACCTTTACTTCGCATATTGACGGGTCCACCCATTACTTTACCCCCGAGCGGGTTGTGCGCATTCAAAACCTGCTCGGCTCGGACGTGGCCATGGTCTTGGATTATTTTTTGCCTCACGGGTCGGGGCACAGCGAGGTTGAAGCGGCTGTCAAGCGGGTGACCCGGTGGGCGCGGCGCTGCCTGAAAAGCCATCTTCGAGAGGATCAGGCGCTGTTTGGAATCGTTCAAGGGGGTGTTTACCAGCATTTAAGAGAGAGGTCCGCCGAAGAGCTGGTGGCCCTGGATTTTCCCGGCTACGCGGTGGGAGGGTTGAGCGTGGGGGAGCCGAAAGCGCAGATGTACGAAATTCTTGAGCACACCGTGCCGCTGCTCCCGCCGGAGAAGCCGCGCTACCTCATGGGCGTGGGTTCGCCGGATGCGCTCCTGGAAGGAGCCCGGTGGGGGCTGGATCTGTTTGACTGTGTTTTGCCCACCCGGATTGCCCGCAACGGTCGGGTGATGACCAGCCGGGGTTACCTGAACATCCGCAACGCGGTTTATGCCGCCGATATGACACCGCTCGACGAGACGTGCGACTGTCCGGTTTGCCGCAATTACTCGAGGGCTTATATCCGCCACCTCATCAACGCCGGCGAGATTCTCGGAATGCGTTTGACTACATATCACAATCTTTACTATCTTTCCAGGCTGATGCGGGAGATACGCGCAGCCATCGACGAAGACAGGTTCGAGCGGTACTATCGCCGCATGAAACCATTGCTGGAACAACATTATGGAGGTGCAGGTAAATGCAGGAGTTAATTGGCAAGTTGGGTCCCTATTCGAATATTATATTTTTGGTAGTGATCTTCGCCATATTTTATTTTATCCTGATCCGCCCGCAGCAGCAGCAGCAGAAAAAGAGGCGTGAGATGCTGGCGGCGCTGCAAAAGGGGGACCGGGTCGTCTCCATCGGCGGCATTCACGGCGTGATCAAGGAGCTCACCGATGACACGGTCACGCTGCGTGTGGCCGACAATGTGAACATGAAATTTGCCCGGGGGGGCATCGAGCGCGCTATTACCGACGAAGAGTCAGTGTAATAATCACCGGCGGCAGCTCATATGCTTCTCTTGAGGGGGGCTGAGTGATGAACTGCCGGCCGGTGGAAAATGAACCCTATCCTCAAACGCGCGGCAGCGTCTGGCTGCACTTAACCAAAGGGCTTCTCCTGGCGTTGATTTTTTCGCTGGTGATGCTCCTGCTCATCGCGCTTTTGCTCTATCTAACGGCGCTGCCCGAAAAAGTAGCGCTGTACCTGGTTTATGCCGTCGCGATGATCGCGATCCTGTGGGGGGCCGCCTATGCCGCCCGCCGGATCGGGTCCGGGGGTTGGTTAAACGGCGGCATCGTCGGAGTGGCCTATGTCCTGCTGCTGCTGGCCGGGGGAGCGTTCTTGGTCGAAGAGATGACCCTTGGCTGGGCCTCGGTAAGCAAGATATTTTTGGGGTTTGCCTTCGGCGCCGCCGGGGGGATGTGGGGGGTAAATTACTAGCCCCTCCCACGCGAAGATAACAGAAGAAAAGATGCCTTTTACAGCGCCCGGCGCGGTAGGGGCATCTTTGCTTTACCGGGCGGTTCAGGGCGGGTCAGTTTTCATGATATAATCAAAAGGGAAATTAAAAGAAGCGGTGGAAGGCGTTTCCGGCACCGGAATCCGCCGGTCAAGGAGGGACAGGCCATCGACCTGATTAGCCTGGGCTGGGAAAAGAAAATGCGTGAAGAGGGCCCGCTGGCCCTGCGGATGCGGCCGCGCAGCCTGGAGGAGTTTACCGGCCAGGAAGAGCTCCTGGGCCAGGGGAGGCCGCTTCGCCGCCTCATTGATGCGGACAGGATCCCTTCAGCGATTTTTTACGGGCCGCCGGGCACCGGCAAAACCACCCTGGCCCTGGTTATCGCCACCATGACCCGGGCATCATTCATCAAGCTCAACGCTATCGCCGCGGGGGTGAAAGATATCCGCGAAGTGATCGCCGGAGCCCGCGAGCGCTGGTCGCTGGAAAACCGGCGCACCGTTCTTTTCATCGATGAGATCCACCGGTTCAACAAGGCCCAGCAGGACACTTTGCTGGCAGCGGTGGAGCAGGGCACGCTCATCTTTGTCGGGGCAACCACCGAAAATCCTTTCTTCTATTTAAACGGGCCGCTTCTTTCGCGAACGCGCCTTTTTGTATTTGAGCCTCTTTCCAGCGGCGACATCCTGGAACTGCTTGAACGGGCCCTGGCCGATACCGAGCGGGGCCTGGGAAAGCCGGCGCCGGCGGCGGAGCCGGAGGTGCTGCGCTCCCTGGCCGAGCGAGCCGGCGGCGACGCCCGTATCGCCCTGAACACCCTGGAGCTCGCCGCCCTCACCGCCGAAAGCAGCGGCGGCAGGGTTGTCATCACCACCGCCGCGGTCGAAGAGGCCCTGCAATCCCAGGGCTACACCTATGATCGCAAGGGCGATGCCCATTACGACAGCGCCTCGGCGCTGATCAAATCGATTCGCGGCTCCGATCCCGACGCTGCGCTCTACTGGATCGCCCGCATGCTCAAAGGGGGCGAGGATCCCCTTTTTATCGCCCGTCGCCTGGTGATCAGCGCCGCTGAAGATATCGGCAACGCCGATCCCCGGGCGCTGACGCTGGCGGTATCCGCGATGCAGGCGGTGCAGTTCATCGGTCTTCCCGAAGGGCGCATCCCCCTGGCCCAGGCGGCGGTCTACCTGGCTGCGGCCCCCAAGAGCAACGCCTCCTACAAGGCCATCGAGGCGGCGCTGGCCGCGGTGGAAGAAGGAGCGGTTCATCCCGTTCCCGGTCACCTGCGCGGGACCGGCTACCGCGGCGCCGCCCGGCTGGGTCACGGCAAAGGCTATCTTTATCCCCACGACCACCCCGGACATTTTGTAGAACAGCGCTACCTTCCGCCGGAGATGGGCGATAAAAAGTTTTACCGGCCGGGAGAAGAGGGCTTTGAACGGCAAATGGGGGAGCGCCTGGGCCGGCTCCACACCGGGGGAGAAAGAAGTGCGTCGCAGCGCCCTACCGGCGGGCCCGGCGCGGCGGAGCGCAGAAAAAACAATAAGAAGGGGAACAATAAACCAACGTGAGCAGTTATCGTTACCGGACGCTGAGGGAGCAGGTCCGCGTAAAATTTACCGTGAAGGGCTCTCGCTTTATCGGCAGCGCCGCCCCGGCAACCGGCGAGGAGGCGGCTTTAAAGTTTATCGAGCAGGTGCGCGCAGAATTCCCCGATGCCACCCACCATGCCCATGCTTACCGGATCGGGAGCGGCGCCTCCGCGGTGGAGCGATCTTTCGACGCCCGTGAGCCCTCCGGGACGGCGGGCCGGCCCATGCTGCAGCTGCTGCAGGGACAAGAGCTTTCCGGCCTGGTCGTGGTGGGAACCCGTTATTTTGGCGGAACCAAGCTGGGTATCGGCGGGCTCACCCGGGCCTACCGCCGGTGCGCCCGCGGTTGTATTGAAG
>JAAZIE010000090.1 GCA_012510305.1 Bacillota bacterium
CACCAGTGCTGCCAGGACAAAGGCGGCACCGGTAAAGCTGTAGATAATATAGCGCACCCCGGCCGACTGGGCCTCCTTGCCGCCCGTATGGATCACCAGGGGGTAGGTGAAGATGGTTAAAAGCTCATAAAAGAGATAAAGGACAAAGAGATTGGCCGAAAAGGCAACCCCCATGGTCGTGCCCAGGGAAAGGATAAAAAAGACAAAGTAGCGCCGGCGTTGTTCGCCCTGCGCCATGTAGCCCGTGGAATAGATTACCGTGAAAACCCACAAAACCGCGGCGATCACCCCGAACAGTATGGCCAGGGGATCGGCTCTGAAGGCCAGCTCCAGCCCGGGGAAAATGCTCAGCAGGGATACGTAAACGTGCTCCCCCTTGAGGACTTCGGGCAGGATCATGATCACCATGGCCGCCGTAACAGCGGCGATAAATATGGCCGCGGAGTTGCGGGCACGGTCCGATCGCTCCGGGATCAAAGCCAGCAACAGGGCGCTTCCCAGGGGAAAGAGCACTGCTCCAATAATCAACTGCGCACCGGTAGGCAAGGTGGTTCAACCCCCTCCTCAGTTGTTCATCCTGGATCTATTTTTTTTGATTGCTCCCTGCTCCCAGGGTCAGCATGATCGCCATCACCGCGGTAAAAAGGACCGTCGTCTCCAAGAGGGTGTCGTAACCGCGGTAGTCAAGAATGATATTGGTGACCATGTTCAGCCCGCCGCTCTCCTTGGGGCCTTCCCAAACATAACGTTCCCAAACCTCGTTGTGAGTGGGATTTCCCAGCCGGCCGTAAGGGGGCATCTCCGCTATAGCCAGCGCAAACATGACCAGGAGCAATCCCGCCAGAACAACAGCCAAAGTGTAGATAAAGTAACGCGGCTGCTTTTTCATTGAGGCCGCCTCCCTACCTTGGTTACTACGGTGATCATAATTACGGTCATGCCGATACCGACCGCCGCTTCGGTGATAGCGATATCGGGCGCGTTGAGCTGCTGCCAGATCAGGGCCATGATCAGGCTGTACGCTCCAAAAATGATCACCACGTAAAGCAGATCTTCAAAAAAGAATATCGCCAGGGAGCTTGCCAGAAGGACCATCAGCAGCAGGATAATTAAAGGAGTCATCCCCCCTGCTCCCCCCTTTCTTCAATTCCCTTGGACCGGGCATAGTTATCGAGCCGGTAACTTCCTTTAACCAGGTCTATACCCAGGCCGTAGGATATTTTGGCCAGCAGGTGGGTCATGACCGGGTTAATCAGCGCCACCAGAACGATAATCAACGCCATCTTGGCCGCCGAAGTGAGATCTCCGATTACCAGGATCAGCCCCAGGATGATCAACCAGTTCCCCAGGGTGTCGCACTTGCCCAGGGCGTGCATCCGGTTGTAGACGTCGGGCATCCTGATCAGGCCGATGGCGCTAACCGCAAGAAAGAAGAAACCGCTGCCCATCAAGATCATCGCCAGGATTTGTTTAATCATTTTCTTGCCTCCCCATCAGACCGATTAGATCAGCTTGCCTTCGCTGAGCAGCTTCAGCACGCAGACTGTACCGATAAAGGATCCTAAAACCAAAACCAGGGCCACATCGATATAGTGAGCACTGCCGTGCAGGTACGAATAGATCAGGATCAGGGCCACCACTTCAGAGGTAACCAGGTTAATGGAAAGAACGCGGTCGATTGTCGTAGGGCCGACAAGTGCACGGTACAGCGCCGCCGCCGCCACAACAACCAACCCGACCACGAGAACATTCAAAAAGGAAGCCAGCATATTAACTCCCTTCTCCTTCTATTTTTTTAGCCCGGTCGTACATATACCAGTCCAGCACCCCGCGCCCGGAAGAAGTGGTGATCGCGTGGACGACGAGGCGATCGTCTTCCAGATCAACCGTGATCGTCCCCGGAGTGAGGGTGATTGAATTGGCATAAAGCGCGCGCATGAGAGGATGCTTTAAATCCATTTTTGTGAACACCATGCCCGGGGATACCGGCAGCTTTGGGTTGAGCACGATCAGCGCCACCATGATATTTGCCTTCAGCACTTCCCAAAGGAGACAGAGGAGATAGATGATCATGGAACCCAGCTGTTTTAATGAAAAGGAGGTCCGGCGCCCCCCGCCAATTTGAACCTTGGACCAGGCCACGGTCAATCCCAGGCTGAGGATTGTTCCCACCAGCAAATGCTGCCAATGCACCGTTGCCGAAAGCAGCAGCCAAAACCCCATGAGCAGTAGAAATATTATAATCGCGCCGAAGATATCTTTTTTGCCGGCCACCAAAACACCCCCCTGCTAAGCTAAGAAATGAAGGACGATCTGCTGCAGATAATCGTAAGCGATCACCCCGGCGGTGCCCAGAAGAATAATCCCCACCGCGGTAAGCACAATGGGCAGCTGCATCGTAAAAGGTATTTTATCCCTCTGAAAAACCCTTTTCCCGGCAGGGTTTTCCTCGTTGACAAAATAAAACTGCCAGATGATGGGGAAATAATAGGCCGCGTTAAGCAGCCCGCTGAGCACGATCAAAGCGATAAAATAGGGAAAGGAGGCGCCCATGCTTTCCACCGCCAGCAGGTACTTGGAGATAAAACCCCCGGTCAGCGGCAGCCCTACCATGGAAAAGGCGGCCACGGTAAAGGAGGCCGCCGTCAGCGGCATGGTGAAACCGATATTCTGAAGCCCGGTCACCTTCTTGCGGCCGGTCTGGTAAGAGATCGCCCCGGCACAGAGAAAGAGACAGGTCTTCATCAGGGCGTGGACGACCAGGTGATAAAAAGCAGCGACAATGGCCCAGGGCGTGCCCAGGCCCAGCCCCAGATAGATGTAGCCCAGTTGGGCAACGGTGGAGTAGGCCAACCGCCTCTTCAGATCGAGCTGAACAAAAGCAAAGAGCGAGCCGAAAAGCATGGCCGCAGCACCGAGAATTAGAAGCAGGATCCGGATATTGCTTTGCTGGTAAAATTCGTTGCCGAAGACGATAAAAAAGAGCTTGAAGAGGGCGATAATATAAACTTTCACCACCAGGCCGGAAAGGATGGCGCTGGAGGGTGACGGCGCCGAGGCATGAGCATCCGGCAGCCAGAGATGAAGCGGGAACAGCGCCGACTTGATCCCGAACCCGACCACAAAAAGGGTCATCATGATCCAGATCATGTAGGGATAGTGCGCTGCGTTTTCAGCCAGAACCATGCCGGCAAAGCGCATGTTCAGATGCCCGGTGATCATGTAGAGCATCCCGATAGCCAGCAAAATAAAACCGGAGCCGATCGTCGCCAAAATGAGATACTTGAGGCTGGCCTCGGTGGAATAGCGATCGCCTTTGCTCACCACCAGGGCCACGGCACTGATGCCGACCACTTCGATAAAGACATACATGTTAAAGATGTCGTGCGTGATCACCAGCCCCAACATCGCCGTCATGCAGAGTAAAAATTCCACATAATACCATCCGATGGAATCCTGGTTGATCATCTCTTTCTTCAGGGCGCGGCAGCTGAAAAGTGCGATTAAAAGATAGAGACCGGTAATCAGGACCGCCATCAGGGCCGATACCGGTTCAATGGCGATCTCGATTCCCCAGGGTGGATCCCAATCGGCCACGGCCTGGAAGATGGGCTGATGGCCGCCGATCATCGCACCGCCAAAACAGAGCGCCAGGACAAAGAGCACCCCGCAAACAAGCACGGTGAGCGGGGCACAGGCCTCTTTCTTCCAGCGAGCCAGAACAGGCATGGCAAAGGAGGGAATCAAGCCTCCCAAAATCAAATAAAGCGGCACCTTGAACAAGAGTATCCACCTACCTCATCTTCATAAAATCGGGCGCATTAATTGTTCCATAATGCGAAAACAGCTTCACAATTAACGCCAGGGCAAAAGCCGACGTGGAGAAGCCGACTACAATGCCGGTGAGGATCAACCCCGAAGGAAGGGGGTTGATATAGAGTTCCGCCGGAGCCGCCGGGTCGAGAATGGGTGCGGTCCCTCCTACGATGTTGCCGAAAGAGATATAAAACAGAAAAACAGCGCTGGTCATAATATTTAGCCCGATTACTTTTTTTAAAAGGTTGGATTGGGTTAAAACGATAATGATGCCGATACCAAAAACAATTACTGAAACCAGGTACGGAAAATTTGCCATCAACGCATCCCAATTCATTCTTTCTGCTCCTCCGCCATTAAATAAAAGACGCTCAGAATAGTGGCCGCCACCAGCAAGCCGATGCCCAAGTTAACCACCGAGATAATCCCCACGCTGAAAAGCTCTCCCGGCAACCCCGTGGGGCCGTGACTGGTGGGCAGGAGGTATTTAATCGCCTCCATAAGGCTGCCAAGGCCGATCAAGACCACGGCGATATCCAACGGTAGATAACGAAAGTGTTCTCTCCAGGTGAGATCAAAAATGAGAAGGTAGAGCAGTGCGCCCAGGCCGAGAATGACCCCGCCTGCAAAACCGCCCCCGGGGGAAAGGTGGCCATGTGCCACCACGTAAAAACCATACATCAGTACCAGCAGCAAGACATACCGAAAGACTGTCCTCGTAATTTCATCTTTCAATCAGCAGCCCTCCTGTTGTAAAATTAATCCTTTACCGGTAAATTCAAAGGCATGCCCTAAGGTAATTCCCCCTAGGGCGCCCGGTTTCCTTCTTTGGCTTTAAAGTTCGAACAGAATTAATTTTCTAAACATGGGGAGGCTTTTCCTGGACCTTTCCGGCAGCCGCTTGCTCCTTTTGCTGCCGGTAGATAATACGTAAACCTTCCAGCGTTAGAAGCGGGTTTACCTTGGCGATAGTCTTCGATTCCCGCGCAATCAGGGAGGCAAAACCGCCCGTAGCCACGACCAGGGGCGGCTTGGGAAACTCTCCGGACATTTTCTGGACAATACCGTCAACCTGTCCCACAAAACCGTAAACAATACCCGATTGCAAACCGGCGATGGTGTTCTTGCCGATAACCGTGGGGGGGCAGACCAGCTCCACCCGGGGCAGCTTGGCCGCCTTTTCAAAAAGAACTTCCACCGAGATGCCGATCCCCGGAGCGATTGCGCCGCCCAGGTAATGCCCTTCTCCGGAGATGGCACAAAAAGTGGTGGCGGTTCCAAAATCGACGATAATCAGAGGACCGCCGTAAAGGGTAAAGCCGGCCAGGGCGTTGACCATGCGATCGGCCCCCAGTTCCTGGGGATTGTCCAAAAGTATTTTCAAGCCTGTCTGCATATCGGGCCTGACCAGGAGCGGCTTTACGGCAAAGTATTTTTGGGCCATACTTTCGAGGGAGTAGATCAAAGGAGGCACCACCGAAGAGATCGCCACCGCGGAGATATCCCCGGCAGAAAGCCCGCTGTGGTGCAAAAGGCTTTTGATCGTTATGCCGAGCTCATCCTCGGTGCTGTTCCAATCGGTGGCCAGACGCCAGCAGACCGCGATCTTCCGATCGTCGAATACCCCGACCATGATATTGGTATTGCCTACATCAACGGCTAATAGCATGAGACCTCTCCCGCCTGGAATAACTCCAATATAGCAGATGAGCTCGCTTTTGAAAAGGGCAATTGTAACGGCAGCTTCAAAATTTGGCCGGTCGCCGGAGGCATGATTTTTGCAGGAAAACCTTCGTTATCGTCGAAGTGTATCTGAAAATATCGTGGGAATAGAGGAATGAACACAGGTGCCTTTCCAAAGAGATCGCAGGCAGAATTACTTTGTTTCGCTCATCGCTCTTCTTCTGATTATCGCCGTTTTCTGTACAGCAGCTTTTTTATTGGCGTTTTACCTGCCCGGGACGCTGGCCTCGCCTCCCTTTGACTATGAGACCAAGGATGTTTACAATTTTGAACCGTGCTCCTTTGACATTCAGGAGTTGGAAATGGAGTATCCCGAAGGGGGGCTGCTGTTACCGCTTTACCGCAATGAAAAACAAGAAGCGGCGCTTATTTCCGCCCCCGGCGAGTACAGGGTATCCGGTAAGATTATTTCAGATCCCGAACCCTCCGGCATTTTTATTATCAGCGGTGGCAAAGACTTTGAAGAGATGCGCGACTGCATTATCTGCCTGCCCTCCGAAGATACCAAAACAATCCGGCAGATGGTGGAACTGTACGAACGCCAGCCGGGACTGCCGCTCGTATGGGCAAAGGGAATCCCCCTTACCTTTGTCCCCACCGCCGGCGATATCTACTATTACTTTCTATCGGATAAGGATGAGCCCGTCTGGCCCCCCCTCCTGCAAGAACCCCCGGGAAAGATTTACGGTGCTTTGGCCCTCTATGGTGCCTTTCTGATCATTGTATTGCTCATCATTACCATTTTTTCACTGGGCCGGCGCCCCTCCCGTTACTGGAACACTCTTTATGAAACCCCCCCGGATAACATGGCCCTGGGCCTGGCTGCGGCAGCGGTGCTGCCGGCCCTGGCCGGCGAGCTGCTGCCCGGTCTCACCGGCTGGCCGGAACCAAGCCTGGTTTTGGGGTATCTTGCCGCCGGCGGTCTGATCTTTGCCGCAGTCTACAATAAGCATATTTATCTTTGGGATTTTGGGATCTCCCTGAAATCGCTGCGCCGGGGTTATTTTCCCGCTGTTGCCGCCGCCTTTATCTTCATGATCATCACCCGCGGAATCCCGCAAAAGTTTTTCCCTGACGGAGCCGGTACAGCCGCCGGGTCGCTCCTTGTCATCCTGATTATCGCCCTGTCCCGGGAACTGATCTGGCGCGGTTGCATCCAGACCGTTCTGGGTCGCCGGTGGGGCGCCGCCTCAGGCTTGCTGCTCACCGCTCTTCTGGCCGGGCTGGTCCACTTTGCTGTTGTCGCCCTGAGCTCGCCGGAATTGCTCCTTTACCCTTACACCCTGGTAGAACTGCTCATTTTGGCTCCGGGCAGCGCTATTGTGCTGGGCTATCTTTATCTGCGCACAGAAAACATCCTTAGCTGTGTTCTGCTGCACGGGCTGCTTCTTTCTATTGCGTCGCTAATTACTTTCTGAAAGCGAGGTTGCCTGTCATGATCGACCAGGAAAAAATTGTTCGCGCTGTAAAAATGATTTTGGAGGCTGTGGGGGAAGACCTCGATCGTGAAGGGTTGCGCGATACCCCCCGGCGTGTAGCAAAAATGTATGCCGAGGTATTCGCCGGACTGGAACACGATGCGCGCAAGCATCTGCAAACCTGTTTCAATGCGGACAAGCACGATGAAATGATCCTGCTAAAGGATATTCCCTTTTACTCCATGTGCGAGCACCACCTGCTCCCCTTTTACGGCAAAGCCCACGTGGCCTATATCCCCGAAGGCGGCCGGGTGGTCGGGTTAAGCAAGCTCATCCGCGTAACCGATGTCATCGCCCGCCGCCCCCAGCTGCAGGAACGTCTCACCAGCAATGTTGCCGATATCATCATGGAGGAGTTAAAGCCCAAGGGGGTCGTGGTGGTGGTGGAGGCGGAACATCTCTGCATGAGCATCCGGGGGATCAAGAAACCGGGCGCCATTACAGTGACCTCGGCTGTGCGGGGGGTCTTCCGGACCAATCCCAGTTCCCGGGGGGAGGTTTTTGCCCTCATTGAAAAAGGAAACAGCTGATCCCGGTATAGACATGGATAGGGTAAACCGGATTCTGCTTGATGAGGAGTATCGCCGGTACCTGTTAAAAAACAAGGCCTGTGAAAGAGATCGCTCCTTTTGCCACCACAACCTGGAGCATCTCCTGGCGGTGGCCCGGCTGACCTACCTGCTTTTGCTGGAAGAAAAATGCCGCTTTATTTCCAAGGAGCTGGCCTACGGCGCCGGCCTGCTCCACGATCTGGGGCGCTGGAAAGAATACCGGGAGGGGGGGGATCACGCCGCCCACAGCGCCGCGCTGGCCGGGAACATTTTAAAGCGTGCCGGGTTCACCGCCTCCGAAAGAGAGCTGATCTTGAAAGCGATCGCCCAGCACCGCCATCACGACCCCGGGGAACACCGTTCTCCGCTGAGCAAAGCTTTAAGCAAAGCCGACCGGTTCTCCCGGATCTGCTTTTCATGCGATAGGCGGGGGGACTGCCGCGGTTTGGAGCAGCGCCCTCACCGGGAAAAGCTGCTCTACTGATCACTTTAAAAGGAGAACATTATGAAAGCCCTGTGGTATCATCTGCTTGACCCTGAAAGAGAAGCGGTTCGCTGGGATTGGATCGGGTCACCCGCGGAACTGCGCTGTTACAGCATCAGAATCGCTCCTGTCCCGCCTGCAGCAGCAGCGCTCATCCGGCAGGAAGCTGCCGCCCTGGGAATAACGGCCGGCTCGCTCAAAAGTGAACACGGGGCTGGTAAAGTGGAAAGCTCCGGGCTGGAAATACTGCTGCAGGGAACAGAGCAGGCACTGGAGAAGCTGTCGAAGATCCTGACACTGTCGGACAAAAAGGCGGCCGCCTGCGGGAAATCGATCCGCGGATTGCTCAAGCGAGCCCGGCGCAGACCGCCGCGCGTTCTTCAGCTGGGCCGGCACCGCCTGCCCCTGGGGGCAAGGACACTGATCATGGGCATCTTGAATGTAACTCCCGATTCCTTTACCGACGGCGGAAAATTTAACTGCCTTTCTGCAGCGGTAGAGCGCGCTTTTCAGATGGTCGAAGAAGGTGCCGATATCGTCGATATAGGCGGAGAATCAACCCGCCCGGGCTACCGGGGCATCAGCGAGGCTGCAGAGATCGCCCGGGTAATGCCGGTGATCGAAGCCTTGAAAAGCCGCTCCGACTTCTCCGCCCCCCTCTCTATCGACACCTACAAGGCGGCTACGGCCCGGGCGGCGCTGGAATGCGGCGTGGAGATGGTCAACGATATCTGGGGCCTCAAGGCGGATCCGGACCTGGCCGCCGTAACAGCGTCCTTCGGCGTCCCCATCTGCCTGATGCACAACCGCAACTCCACGACCTACCGCGAGCTTGTTCCCGAGGTGATCCTGGAACTTCAGGAATCGATCGACCTGGCCAAGGCAGCCGGGATCTCCGACGACCATATTATCATCGATCCCGGAATCGGTTTCGGCAAGGATCTTGACCAGAACCTGGCGGTAATGCGCCGGTTGGAGGATTTCCGCGGTCTCGGCTACCCCCTTCTGCTGGGAACTTCCCGCAAATCGATGATCGGGAAAACACTGGAGCTGCCTGCGCTGGAGCGAATTGAAGGCACTGCAGCCACCGTGGCCTGCGGTATCGCCGCCGGGGCG
>JAAZIE010000010.1 GCA_012510305.1 Bacillota bacterium
GGGCTGACCGTTTTTGGCGCTGCCGCTGCCTTTACACCGCGCCTTGGTTGAAACCGCCTCTCCTGCGCCGCGCTGAAGGGATTTGCGGCGGCTTGGGGAATAGTATGGATAAGAAAAGGCAGAAAGGAAGGATCAGGATGGAGATTACTGTCCGCGGCAAAAATATTGAAGCCACCGAAGCCCTGGTCGATTACGCCCACAAAAAGGTAAACAAGTTGACCAAGTACCTTGACCGGCCCAAAGAGGCCCAGGTTGTGATGAGTGTAATCCGCAATGAACACATCGTGGAGGTTACCGTTATTTTAAATGGAATCATTCTGCGCGGTGAGGAGTCTACCGGGGATATGTATGCCTCTATAGATATGGTTGTCGATAAGCTGGAGAAACAGCTGGTTAAATATAAAACCCGCCTGAGCAGATCTTTGCGGCAGCAGGGGCTTCGCGTACTGGGTGAAAAACTGGCTGCACCGGAAGCGAGAGAAAAAGAGTCCGAAGAAGACAGGGTGGTCAAAACAAAGAGTTTTCCCTTAAAACCGATGCACCTCGAAGAAGCGATCATGCAGATGAACCTGCTGGGGCATGACTTTTTTGTTTTTGCCAATGCTGAAACCGAAACGGTAAATGTGCTCTATCGCCGTAAAGATGGCGATTATGGCCTAATCGAACCGGAGTACGGTTCTTAAAAGAGTTTTCAGCGATGGATGAAGCGGTCAACATAATCATTTTTGAAGGCACCGCCGCGGCCAGCCCGGTGGAAGAGATGCTCGCGGGGGTGCGGCAGGCGCTGCTGCATGATAACCTGGAAAAGTTGAGCCGCACCGGCGCAGCAGCACGTATCTTTGTCATGACCAACAACCCGGCCCTGGCCGGGATGGCCCGCGACGCCGGGGCTGAATTTATCTTGAACCGGCAGCATCCGCGCTCCTTTCATTTCGGGCAGGAGCTAAAAAAGCTGATCCTGGATCGAAATTTAAAAAAAGTGTTTTACCTGAGCGGCGCCGGATGCCCGCTCGTCACCGCCGCTGAACTGGAACAGATCTGCAAAAAGCTGGCCGGTAGCGCCAGGCTCCTTTATGCCAATAATGTCCAGTCGGCCGATATCGTCGCCTTTACCGTGCCGGACAATTTTGCCGGCCTGGAGCTGCCGGGCATGGATAACAGCCTGGCGATGACGCTGCGCGACCGCGGCGGGCTGGAGCTGGAGCTGATGCCGCAAACCCTGGGGCTTCTCTTTGACCTGGATACGCCGGCGGATGCCCTGGTTCTGGGGGCCGGCCCCTTTGCCGGCCCGCGGGCGCGGGCCGCCCTCGACGCGCTTGCCCTGGACTACTCGCGGCTGGAAAAAGCCAAGGCCGTGCTCGGGGCAAGCTACCGGGATGTGGCCCTGATCGGCCGGGTGGGGGCGCCGGTAATCGAGCGTCTCAATGCGGTGCTCAAGCTGCGGCTGCGGGTTTTTTCCGAAGAACGCGGAATGAAGGCGCTGGGCCGCCTGGAGAGCGGCGCGGTGATCTCCTTGCTGGGCCTGCTCATCGAGCAGGCCGGCCTGGAGAGTTTTTTTGAGCACCTGGCCCGGGTAGCCCAATGCGCTTTTATCGACAGCCGGGTTCTTTTTGCGCATTTCAAATACAACTTCACCGACAGGGAGCGTTATCTCTCCGATCTTGGCCTCTGGGAGCAGCTGGAGCACCCCTGGCTGAAAAAGTTCACCCGCCTGGCGGTGGAGTGCCCCATCCCGGTGCTCCTGGGGGGGCACTCTCTTGTAGCGGGCAGCCTCTGGGCGCTCAGCTGCGAGCTCGCTCCGGCGCAAAAAGGTGCCGGTTGCTGAGCGGCCGGGCCTGGACGTGCTCAGCGCGCCGCTTGTTTTGGCGGCGGCCGGTGTGGTAATATAAGAC
>JAAZIE010000091.1 GCA_012510305.1 Bacillota bacterium
GGGAACAGATGAACCAGCAGGTGGATATATTCGTCTCGGGGCTCGGCAGCGGGGGCACGCTTTGCGGCGTGGGCCGGTTTCTCAAGGAGCAGAACCCCGCAGTGGCGGTCATCGCCGTGGAACCCAAAAACGTCTCTGCTCTGCTGGGCCATGAGCCCGGCCTGCACAAGATCCAGGGGATCGGCGACGGCTTTGTCCCCCCGGTGCTCGATACGAGCCTGGTGGATGAAGTATTCGAAGTCAGCGACGAGGATGCGATCGATACCGCGAGAGAGCTGGCCCGGGCCCAGGGGCTGCTCGTGGGCACCTCTTCGGGAGCGAACGTCTGGGCTGCCCGCCGGGCGGCGGAGAAGTGGGGCCGTGAAAAGAGGGTTGCCACCATCCTGGCCGACAGGGCGGAGCGCTACTTCAGCACAGCGCTCATTTAACCGGCCGGTGATCGGGTAAAGCAAGTTGAAGGAGTGAAGGGATGGGGCCGACAGATTTTTATGATATGCTCACCGGACGCTTTGCCGAACTGATCCGCGACCGCGATCTGTTCGACGAAAGGATCGAGGTGAGAGGAAGAATTCTCAAGCCCGACGAGGCCATCGGTACACCGCAGCGGCAGGATTTTCCCCTGCTCAAGGGCAAGGAGAAGCTGATGGAGGCGACCTTCAAAGGAGCCGGGGGCCAGGCTTTCACCGATATGCCGGAAAACTTTGCCGGCACGCTCCGTGAAATTATCAGCAGGCCGCTGGAGACAAATTATGACCGGGCGGTGCTGGTCTCCAGCATCAATGCGGTCTGCAGCTACCTGGGCCTTTCGCAAAACAACATTCACTGCAAAAACGAAGAGCCCGAAGAATGCGCCGCCGAGCTGGCGGCGGCGATAGAAGAAGAGTTCGGCTCGCCGCGGATCGCTTTTGTCGGCTACCAGCCGGCGATGATCCAGGCGCTGGCGGCAAACTTCACCCTGCGGGTGGTGGACCTGGATGAAGATAATATCGGGTCCGTTAAATACGGCGTAACAATAGAGGACGGCAGAAAAGATACCGCTGAACTGCTGGACTGGTGCGATCTGGTTCTGGCTACGGGCAGCAGCGTGGTCAACGGAACCATCACCGCTTTCCTCGCCGAAAAAACCGGCAAACCGGTCATCTTTTACGGCACCACGGTTGCCGGGACGGCTGCTTTGATGGGCCTGCGAAAGTTCTGCGCCCGGGGTTTGTAGCAAAATACGATCTTTTTGGAAGGATATAACTGCATCAGTGTCGAATAGTGATCAGCGGTAGAAAAAGGGGCCGGGCTTTGCCGGCCCTGTCATAAAGGCACTCCGAGCCTTCGCGCCTAAACTTGTACAAGCACGGCGCCTGGCCATCAGGGTGTGGCGGGAAACCGCGACGCCTCCCATACTTGGAAAGGGGTGGGCTGCACTGAAATGCGGTGATGACCGGAACTGGTTTAATAGTTCCGGTTCTTTCATTTTTGTTCACACACGAAAACACCTTCCCGGGTGGACCGGTATTTTGTACAACAGCCCCGTAAAGGTCAACATAACAAGCCCTTCCCTTTACAGAAAGGAGCTGATCGGTAAAGGCACCTGGTAAAAGATCTGCTGAGATGGGGTCGCCTGGATTGTAGAGGGAAGTGTAAATAAATAACTGGAGGATTGTCAAATGAAACATATTCTCAAGGTGGTTGGCGTCGCAGTTCTGGCTGCTGTCCTGATCGCGGCGCTGGGCGGGTGTGCGCCGGCAGACGAAGAGGTTACGTTAAATCTCTCGGTGGCGGCCAGCCTCACCGACGCCATGGAGGAGATTGCGGAGCTGTACAAAGAAGAGCAACCCGGTGTGACGATCGAGTTCAATTTTGCTTCTTCAGGTGACCTGCAGACGCAGATCGAGCAGGGGGCCCCCACGGAAATCTTCATGTCGGCCGCCTCCAAGCAGATGAATGAGCTTGAAGAGCAGGAGCTGCTCTTGGAAGGGACCCGCGTCGACCTGCTGCTCAATGAACTGGTCCTGGTGGTGCCCAAGGGCTCTACAGGGATTAGCGAATTTGAAGACCTGGCCAAGGAAGAGGTCAAGCTGATCGCCATCGGTGATCCCGAATCGGTCCCGGCGGGCAAATACGCCCAGGAAGCGCTGACCACCCTGGACCTCTGGGAACAGCTCAAGAGTGAAAACAAACTGATGGAAGGCAAAGATGTCCGCCAGGTCCTCGCCCACGTGGAAACCGACGAGGTCCAGGCCGGTTTGGTTTACCGCACCGATGCGCTGATCTCGGACAAGGTGGAGATCGCCGCCGTTGCCCCCGAGGGCTCCCATGACCCGGTGACCTACCCGGTGGCGGTGATCAGGGAGAGCGCCCATCCCGAGGAGGCCAAGGCGCTGATGGAATTTCTGGCCGGCGACGAGGCCAAAGAGATCTTTGAAAAGTACGGCTTTAAAGTGCTTTAACCTTCAGCATAAAAATAGCTGAAATTACTCCTGTTGCTCCTCCCCCCCTGCCGGGGGGGAGGGCAACGGGAAAGGGCCGCCCCGGTCGCAGAACATTATTATACAAACGGAGATCACCTATGGCTGAACTCGATTTTGTCCCGGTCTGGATTTCACTAAAAACTGCATCTGTATCCACCGTCTTTACTTTCTTTGCGGGCCTCGCCGCCGCCCGCTGGCTGGCCTACTACCACGGCAGGGCCAAGGGGTTGATCGACGGAATCTTTACCCTGCCCCTGGTTTTGCCCCCCACGGTGCTGGGCTTTGCCCTGCTGTTGCTCTTCGGGAAGCACGGGCCTTTGGGAAAACTCCTGCTGAAGATGGGCACCACGGTCATATTCTCCTGGTGGGCCACCGTGATCGCTGCGACCGTGGTCGCTTTTCCGCTCATGTACCAGACGGCGCGGGGTGCCTTTGAGCAGATCGAGCCCAATATCGAAAGGGCCGCCCGCACCCTGGGCGCCTCCGAATGGACCACGTTCTGGCGGGTGACCGTGCCCCTGGCCTGGCCGGGGATCATGGCCGGGATTATCCTCTCCTTTGCCCGCTCCCTGGGTGAGTTCGGGGCCACCCTCATGATCGCCGGCAATATCCCCGGTAAAACCCAGACCATCCCCCTGGCGATCTACTTTGCAGTGGCCGCGGGAGATAACGCCCGGGCCCTGGTCTGGGTGGCGGTGATCCTGGTCATCTCGCTCACCTCTATATTTTTGCTGAACTACTGGAAGCGCAACGCTCACGTTTTTATGAACCATTAACTCTCCGGGAGGGAACCTTTCTTGCTCGAGGTAAAAATTAAAAAAACACTCCCCGGATTTAACCTGCAGGTCTCTTTTACCATGGACCGGGAGATCCTCTCCATCGTCGGTCCTTCGGGCAGCGGCAAGAGCTTGACCCTGCAGTGCATCTCCGGGCTGATGAACCCC
>JAAZIE010000092.1 GCA_012510305.1 Bacillota bacterium
ATAGTCGGTCCCGCGGTCATCCTGGCTGCTGGTCTGGCCGGTGTAGGCAGTCTGCCCGGCCAACTTACGGCCGACGAACCGAATTTTGCGGGTGTCATCGGCGCCGCGGGTGCTTGCCCGGCCGACCTCAAGGGTATGGTCCTCCAGCCCCTGAGTTTCGGCCCGCTTGACGGCCACGAACCGGCGCAGCGCCTCGGCGATGACGGCGCTCAGGCTGTCGCCGCCCAGTTCTTCCGCCTGCTCAAAAATCTTGATATCCTCGTCGCGAACGTAAATCGTTTTGTTTGGCACTTTAACCCCTCCTTGATTTTTCCCCGGATGACCCGGGCCACTATGCCGCCCCAACAACCGCCGCCACCCTGCCGCACCGGCAGCAGGCAATTTCCGCCACCGGCTCGTCGCTGTCGATACGCTCCCGCAACCCCCGCGGGACGAACTCAAGCTGGCCGTCGATGCGGGCCAGCACTCCTTCATACCCACACCCGTAAAAATCCTCGCTTCCGCACTGGCACCGGTGGTAAATGGTCGCGTCTTTTTCCTCCCTCCAACAAGTTACGTTGCGGTGCCCGCACGCGTCCAACATCGCCGCCTCTGCAGCGGCCCAAACCGTATCAACGCCTGCCCCCAAAGCCACCTCGAAGCCAACCTTGCTTATACCTTCCGCCGTGATGTTGTGTGCAGTATAGTTTTTCATTTTTATCTCCTTTCGGCCTGCCTCGTCAGCGCCGGTAGGCCATCTCCGGCGGACCGGGCACGCAGCCCGGTTTCGGCTCTACTGTATGGTCCACGTCCTCACCTTTTCGCTGCTCCTGTCAACCATTTCGATAACCTCAACCGTGCTCACGCTGCCGTCGCGGCGGCGAACCTTGACTACCGGGCCGCCATATCCGTCGGTGATGAAGTCAATCCCGCGGGCCACTACCGCCCACTCATCGCCGTCGCGGGTGAAGAATGGCTCTGTGAACGCCCGGGCGTCGCCCCGCCTTGCGGCCTTGATCTGCGCCTTTTTCGCTTTCTGCCGGACCTCGCTCACCATGTGTTTGATCCGCCGCTCGTTGTTGCGGTTGCAGGCGTAGTGCTCATAAAGGTCAAACTTGCTTTTAAGTTCCTCGTATGTGTAGCCGTGCCCCTGTAGGATTTCCAGCTCTTTACTTACGTCGTGCTGTGCCATCTTGTCATCCCCTTTCCCTTTCTACTTATATTACACGTGTATGTATAGTATATGTCAAGCCCTTTTCTCAAAATAAAATATTAAGTTTTCTTAACAATCAGCCCCCGCAAAAGTACACAAAAAAACCCCGGCAATTCGACCGGGGCATGTGAGGCGGGGTTACTTTTGCAGGTCGTTCAACAGCTCCTGGATTTCCTGCTCAACCCTGTGCAGCGGATCAAATGTCCAATCTGTGGGGTAAAGGCTGGACCGGGTGCGGCGGATGCCGGAGAGGATCGCGGCAAGGCGGGCGGTGACGTCAGCCGATTGCTTTTCGCACATTGGCGATTACCTTTTCCTTTGCTGCCAGGTCCTTCTGCGCGGCCGTCAGATCCTTCTGCAGACGCTCCAGCTCCGCGCCTGACGCCTTTGGCAGGGTGATCGCGATATAATCACCCTTCCCGGTTACGGAGCCGCCCGTCAGCCCGATCAGGTATGCGGCCCGGACATATGTCGCGTTGTCTATGAGGTAGCCGGGCTCGTCGGCCAGCTTGCCCCCGATCTCAATGCCGATAGTGCGGTCGATGGTAGGCAGCTTTGTTGTGGGGGTCGCGGGCTTCAAATACTTTTCGACCGCCGCCAGGAAGTTCTTCCAGCCGTCTTTGCGTCCCCTGATCTGCGCCGGGCAGTTCTTCCCGGACCAGTCATAATGTTGTTTCATGCAGGCCGGGAAGGCTTTCAGCGTCCCCACTTCGCGGATCAGTTTAGCGCATAGCCAGGCTCCATTATCTTCGGCCTTCGCCAGATTACCGTCGGAGTTAATGC
>JAAZIE010000093.1 GCA_012510305.1 Bacillota bacterium
GGCGCATGCAGCCCAGGTGAAGGGGGGTTCGCGGGAAAAGCGCCCGCGCCCGGGTAAGAACCGCGGCGATCTCTTCCGGAGAGGGCGGGGAGACGCCGGCAAAGGCTGTTCCCGGGGTGGGGCGAAGGACGATAAAGCTGATCGCCTCCGCACCCTCCCGGCGCAAGATCTCCAGCGCCCGGAACTCGCTCCCGATCCGCCCCCCCATGATCCCGATGCAGAGATGAGGGACCACCCGGCAATAGCGCCTCAGGTGGCGGTAGGAGCGCAGGTAGTCTTCCGGATCCGCCCTTAAACCGTATACCCGGTTGATCACCGCCCTGTCGACAACAAAATCGAAGGAGATCACCCGGGCCATATCGCCAAGGGCCGGGGCATCTTCCGGCGCAACCAGGCCGGTATGAACGTTAAGCGGCCCCCGCTGCGCCAGTTTTTTCAGCTCCGCCCAACTCTCCCGGAGAGGCACCCTCCCCCCGGCGGTGTAGCCGCCGCTGACGAGAAAGCTTTTGGCTTTTTCACCCCGGCGCCCCAGGGCCTCTTCCAGACCGGCCATACCGCGCAAGTAGTGGCCGCCGCAATGGGCGCAGTTCAGAGCGCAAGCGCTTCCGGTAACGCTTACCGGCAGCGTCATCCGGGGCGAGACGAATTCTACCCGCCCGGGAAGAAAGCCCCGCCGCCGTCCGCTTTCGCCGGCACAGCGGTTATCTTCTTTACTCATCTCCCTCGAAGCACACCCTGGGATTGCGGGCGGCCCCCACCTCGTCGAGCCGGCCCACCGGGGTGGTATGCGGTGCTGCGGTAACCCGCTCCGGCTCCTCTTCCGCCAGGCGGGCGATCTCTTCCAGCGCCCCGGCAAAGCGGTCCAGGGTTTCCTTGCTTTCGGTCTCGGTGGGCTCCACCATGAGCGCTTCCTCCACGATCAGGGGAAAGTAGACCGTGGGCGGGTGAAAGCCGTAGTCCAGGAGCGCCTTGGCGATATCCGCCGCCGATACCCCTTTTTTCTTCTGCTTCCGGGCCGAGATCACAAACTCGTGTTTGCAGAGACGATCGTAAGGCAGGGCGTAGCTCTTCTTCAACCGCTGCGCCAGGTAGTTGGCGTTGAGCACGGCGTCCGCGGCCGCCCGGCGCAGGCCCGCCGCCCCCATCATCACCAAGTAGGTGTAAGCTTTTACCACCACGCCAAAATTGCCGTAAAAGCCCTGCACCCTGCCGATACTCAAGGGAAGATCGTCTTTCCAGTAGAACCCTTTTTCGCCGCGCTCCACCAGCGGCAGCGGCAGGAAAGGCGCCAGGTGCTCCTTTACCCCCACCGGGCCGCTGCCGGGCCCGCCCCCGCCGTGCGGCGTGGAAAATGTTTTATGCAGGTTCAAGTGAACCACATCGAAGCCCATGTCACCGGGCCGGGCGTGGCCCATGATCGCATTGAGGTTGGCCCCATCGTAGTAGAGCAGCCCGCCCACATCATGAACCGCGGCGGCGATCTCGAGGATATCTTCTTCAAAAAGGCCCAGGGTGTTCGGATTGGTCAGCATGAGGGCGGCGACATCTTCGTTCAGCGTTTCGCGAAGCGCCCCCAGGTCGACCAGCCCCCGCTTATCGGAGGGGATCTCTTTGATCTCGTAACCGGTCATCGCCGCCGAAGCGGGGTTGGTCCCGTGCGACGAATCCGGGGCCAGGACAATTTTGCGCTCATCATTTCTTGATCGGTGATAAGCGCGGATGAGCATCATCCCGGTAAGCTCGCCGTGAGCGCCGGCCGCCGGTTGAAAAGTGGTCCGCTCCATCCCGGTAACCTCGTTCAGGTAGAGCTCAGCCCGGTGAAGCAGCTCCAGCGCTCCCTGGACACTCTCCACCGGCTGGCAGGGATGGAGAAAGGCGAACCCGGGCAGCCTCGCCGTCTCCTCGTTGATCTTGGGGTTGTACTTCATGGTGCAGGAACCCAGCGGGTAGAAACCGGAGTCCACCCCGTGATTGCGGGTTGAGAGGGCGGTGTAATGGCGGACCAGTTCCCCCTCGGAGACCTCGGGCAGATCGAGGCCGGTTTTTCTCTGCATCTCCTCCGGCAGCAGTTCGTCAACCGGCTTTTCCGGGAGATCGAGCTGCGGCAAAGAGTAGCCGCGCCGTCCCGGTGCACCCAACTCGAAAAGCAGCGCCTGTTCTTTACTCATGACCATCCCTCCAGTACTCCCGCAAGGTCATCCAGCTGCGCTTTGGTCTTCGTCTCTGTAACGCAGAAGAGCATCGCCGGGCCCAGTTCGGGATAATGGGGCTCCAAATCAAACCCGCCGATTATTTTATGTTCCAGGAGATAGCGGTTAAGATCTTTTGCCGAACCGGGCAGCTTCACCGCGAACTCCTTGAAGTGCGGCCCGGCAAAAGCCTGCTCAAAACCTTGCAGCGCCGTAATCTTCTCCCGGGTATAGGCCGCTTTCTGCAGGCAGTGGCCGGCTGCTTCGCGCAGGCCGGCCGGGCCAAGGGCGGCCAGGTAAACCGCGGCGGCAAGAGCGTTGAGCGCTTGGTTGGAGCAGATATTCGAGGCCGCCCTTTCCCGCCGGATATGCTGCTCGCGCGTCTGCAGGGTGAGAACAAAGCCGCGCCGGCCCTCGCTGTCCTTTGTTTCACCGGCGATGCGCCCGGGAATCCGCCGGAGCAGCTTCTTCCGGGCGGCAAAAAAGCCGAGCAAGGGGCCGCCGAAGGAGGGCGGATTGCCCAAAACCTGTCCTTCGCCGGTAACAATGTCGGAGCCGTATTCTGCAGGCGCCCGGCAGAGCGCCAAAGAGATGGGATCTGCTGAAAGGACCAGCAGGGCGCCGTGGCGGTGAACTCTCTCCGCCGGCCCGTTCATCTCTTCAAGCAGGCCGAAGAAGTTGGGCTGCTGCAAAAGCAGCGCCGCCGTGTTTTGGTCACACATCGCTTCGAGCTTTGTATAATCGGTTTTTCCTTCCACCAGGGGAACCTCTTCCACCGCGAAGTCCCGCGCCTCCATGTAGCTCTGCAAAACCCGGCGATAATAGGGGTTCACCGCCCGGGAAACGAGCACCCGGCGACGGCGGGTTACCCCGCAAGCGGCTACCGCCGCTTCGGCCAGCGCAGTAGCCCCGTCATAAAGGGAGGCGTTCGCCGCTTCCATCCCGGTGAGCCGGCAGATCATGGTCTGGTATTCGAAGATGGATTGCAGCACCCCCTGGCTGATCTCGGCCTGGTACGGGGTGTAGGCGGTGTAAAATTCGCTTCGGCCGGTGATATGGGCCACCACGCTGGGAATAAAATGATCGTAGACCCCGGCGCCCAGGTAAGAGGGATATTCGCGCAGGTGCCTGTTCTTTGCAGCGAGCTCTCCCAAGTGAGCCAGCGCCTCCATCTCGGAAAGCGGCGGCGGCAGCTCCAGCCCCTCCTGCAAACGGATCGCCGGAGGCAGTTCGTCAAACAGCTGCCCCGCCGAATCAACGCCAATGGCAGCCAGCATTTCGCGTCGCTCTGCTCCGGTTAGCGGCAGGTAATGACGGCCTCCGCTCATTGGTCAGCCTCCTCCTTCACCAGGGCGGCGTAGTCACCCTCCTCCAGCAGGTCGGGCGCCGCGCCGCCGGCCTTAACCTTGATTTTAACCACCCAGGTTCCGTAAGGATCTTCATTCAGCAGCTCCGGCTGATCGAGGAGCGCCTCGTTTACTGCGCTCACTGCTCCATCCACCGGTGCATAAAGATCGGAAACCGCCTTGACCGACTCCAGCACGACCAGGCTTTCTCCCACCCGCGCTTCCCGCCCCACCTCGGGCAGCTCCACGTAAACGACGTCTTTGAGCATATCCTGGGCGTAATCGGTGATGCCCACGGTGACCAGGTCATCTGCAAAATCGGCCCATTCGTGAGTTTTGGTATATTTCAATCCCTTCCTGATTTCCCACTTCACTGCGATCCCCTCCTGTAAAATGGTGTTTTTACAATTTGCGCGCGGCGCGGCTTCTCCCTGATCATAATTTCTACGGTATGGCCCGGCACCGCTTTGTCCGGTTCAAGAAAGGCCATCCCGATAGACTTGTTCAAAGTGGGCGAATAAGTCCCGCTGCTCACTGCACCAATTTCAGTTTCCCCTTCTACAACCGGGTAGCCTTTCCTGAGAACACCGCGATCCTGCAAAACCAGCCCGGCCAGCCGCCTGCCCAAGCCCTCGTCTTTCTGTTTCAGCAAAGAATCACGCCCGATAAAGGGACCCTTTTTAAATGAGACAAAGCGAAAGAGTCCCGCCTCCAGGGGGCTGATCTCTTCGCTCAACTCGTTGCCGTAGAGCGGCAGCGAAACTTCAAGGCGCAGCACATCCCGCGCTCCCAGGCCCGCCGGGGCCAGTCCCAAATTGCGAGCCTCCCCGGTTTCCATCAGTTTATCCCAGATCTCCGCTGCTTCACCGGGGGCGCAATAGATTTCAAAACCATCCTCCCCGGTGTACCCGGTCCGGGAGATCATGCATTTTGCCCCGGCCAACTCTGCCTCCGGGATAAAGTGATAGTAACGCAGCTGCTCCAGCGGGGCACCGGTTAAAGCCTGCAAGACCGGCAAGCTGTGGGA
>JAAZIE010000011.1 GCA_012510305.1 Bacillota bacterium
AAACGACGGTCTCTTCACCGCCGCCCTCCACCAGGACGGTATCGCGCACCGTAATCCCGCACAGCTCGGCCGAGCCGTCGCCGATGCCGGCGGTGAGAAAAAGATCGCCGTTGATGCGTACATTTCGTAATGTAACGTCCGGAACGCAGATATAGAGGGAGCCCTCCACAACTTCCAGCCCCTCGGGCCCGTAAACCCCCGGTTTTTTAAGCTCCTGCAGCTCCTCCAGGGTCGGCTCCTTCCAAAAGGCGGCACTGAAGCGGGTATCCAAAAGCAAATAGATGTTCAGGCAAAGCGACAAAAGCAGCAAAATCAGCGGAATCAACTGTGAAAAATTGGAGGGACTCTTTTTTCTTCTTTTCTTCATCGTCTTTTTCTCCCCATCAGGCCCGGCCTGTTCATGATCTGCTAGTAATATTAGACAGAGCTGAACAAACTCCTGCCTGGTTTACATATAATAGGGTTAATTTCACATAATTTTGCCCGCAATCTAGCCTTCTTCCCCGCCATCTCCAAAACTCTTCAGAAGCACCCGGGCCAGATCTTTGAGAAGGGCGCTGTAACCGTCCGGATCCGGCCCCTTGGGGGGCCGGAGGAGAGCGCGGTGCCTCTCCAGGGCGGTGGCGCCGTCGCGCAGACGCTTTTGCACGGTGCGCAGGGTATAGCGGCAGGGAAGCAGGTGATCTCCGGGGAGAAGAATGCTGGAGCGCTCTATTCCGCCGCCGGCTGCAGCGGCAAGGCTGACGATAACCGCCGGGTTGACATAGCTGTGGCAACCGTCGTTTTTCCCCACCGCCCTCCTGGTCTTCAGCGGGACCAGTACCAGCGACGGTGAAAGCGGCAGCGGCAGCCCCTGTGAATAGTGAAAGTATTCCCGCAGGTTCCCGCGGGTCGCCTCCAGGTCCACGCTGTAGAGACGGGCCAGGCGGCGCAGGTTCCACTTCAAGGTGCGCCGATCGGGCAATACTTCCCCGCCGGCGGTAAAGATGAGGGTGGCGTTGCCGCCCTGTTCATCGTAGTAGGGAACAAGCGCACCGAGGCGATCTTTAAAACGCTCCATGAATAACACCCTTTTTACGGCCTTCCCGCAGCCTGTTTTCACAGGCCTCTTTGAAGGGGCCGTGCGTATGTAAGTTCAGGAGCGGGGGTGATCGCCTCCGGCCAACGTTGAATTATCTTATTCATCCCGGCGGTCAAATGTTATTCCCCGGCTGCGTACGGCTAGCGTTTCAACTCCGCGATGATCGCGGCAGCCGCCGCCCGGGGCTCGGCCGCCCTGATGATGGGCTGCCCGATAACGAGGTAGTCGGCTCCCGCCCTTAACGCCTCTTGCGGCGTGGCCGCCCGCTTGTGGGTCCCGGGAGCGCTTCCCGCCGGGCGAATCCCCGGCGTCACCAGCAGCAGCTCCGGCCCCAGTTCCCGGCGCAGCAGCGCCGCCTCCCTGGGCGAGGCGATCACCCCGGCGCAGCCCGCCTCCAGCGCCCACCGCGCCCGCTGCAGCACCAGCTCTTCCACGCTGCAGGGAAAACCCAGCCCCCGGATATCGGTATCGTCAAGGCTGGTCAGCACGGTCACGCCGAGCACTTTCAGATCCCTTCCCGCCGCCGCCTCTCCCGCCCGCAGCAAGATCTCTTTGTTCCCGTGCACCGTCAGGAAGGAAACCCCCATCGCCGCCGCGCGGCGCACCGCTGCGCCCACGGTATCGGGAACATCATAAAACTTGAGATCCAGGAATACCCGGTGGCCCTCCCCGATCAGCCGGCGCACCATCGCCCCGCCGGCCTCCAGGTAGAGGAGCATCCCCACCTTGTAAAAGCCGACCAGCCCTTTTAAGCGCTCCGTCATCGCCAGGGCTTCTTCCCCTCTCTCGAAGTCCAGGGCGCAGATGATTCTATCGCCGCTTTTCACGAGCATGCCCCTCTCTGCATCTATTTTACCGCAGACTAAAAATCCATACCCCATCGGGTAAAGGTTAAAGCGTTGACAGTTATTAAAACGGCGGCGCATGACTGATCACGTGCCGCCGGGGCCGGGAAATACCCCGGCCGGGCCAAATTAAATTCGAAAACCGGTTTCATCAGGTTGCAGCGGCCGGGACAGCGCCGCAGCTTCTGTTACAAGGCGCCAATGAAGGCGGTGATGCTCAGGGTACGTTCTTTTCCCCTTCGGGGGCTGGTTTATCCTGGCCTTCGTTACCGGGGGTCTCGCCTTCGGGGGGATCGACCGGCTCACGGCTCTCCTCATCATCGTTTATCGGAGGGATCTCTATGACCGGATCTGCCGGTTTCTTTTCAACCGGCTTGGCCGGCGCAGGGGCGGGTGCCGGTTTGGCCGGAGGCTCCGGCGCCGGGGCAGGCTCGGGCTGGGACCGGATCGGGCCCGGCAGGGTAATCTGCGGCCTCTCCGGAACCCTGACCCCGAAGACCTCCTCGATCAGCTCCACCCTTTTTTCTTCATCGATGACCACATAGGAGATATTGATCCCGTTACTGGGGGCGGTCTGGCAGCCGCCCTCAAAAACATGGGTGGTGATCTCGTCGGAGTTCAGCTTGAGCCCGAGGAGCGCCAGTTGAGCGACCTGGGCTGCGCTCAGATCTGTTTCCAGGTTGTCCTGGACGGAACGGTACATCGCCGGGATATCGCGAAGTTTGCCCCGCTCCTTAACCTGCTGAAAAGCTTCCACAAGAATCTCCTGCTGGCGGGAGGCGCGCCCAAAATCACCGCCCACGCTGCGGTCGCGGACATAATGCAAAAACGTTTTCCCGTTCAGAATCTGGTGCCCTTGATCCACCAGCAGGCGGCCCCGCCCATAATTGGTCCGCACGGGATAAGGCACGTCAAAGGAAACCCCGCCCACCTGGTCCACCACCTCGG
>JAAZIE010000094.1 GCA_012510305.1 Bacillota bacterium
AGATCAAGGTTCATCCCGCCGACCTGGCGCGGGGCCGGGTACGCCTGGAGAACAAGTACCGTTTTCACAGCCTCGATTTTGTGGAGATGAGGTGGCAGGTAACCGCAGACGGAAAGATGATCGCTGAGGGCGCCCTGGAGCCCCCTGCCGTGCCCCCCGGGGAAAGCCGGGAGATAACGGTTCCCTATCACTTTCCGCCGCAGCTGCCGGGAGCGGAGTACCACCTGCTCACCGAGTTTCTGCTGGCTCATGATACTCCCTACGCACCCCGGGGCCATGTCGTAGCCTGGGATCAGTTCAGCCTGCCCTTTACCGCTCCCCCAAAGGAAGCTGACGTACCGGCGCCGCCATCGCCGCCGCTTGCCGTGCTCGAAAAAGGCTGGCTCCTGATCGTAGAGGGTGCGGATTTCCGCGCAGTGGTGGAGCGGAAAAGCGGCTGGCTGCTTTCTTACAGCGCGGGGGGAGATGAGTTCATCAGCGCTCCGTTAAAGCCCAATTTTCACCGCGTCCCCACCTGCAATGACTTCGGCGTGGGCAACCACCTGCCCTTCCTCAAGTGGGGCGGGCCCTGGAAAGATGCAGGGGAACGAAAGAGGGTTTGCCGGTTTTCCTGGGAGCAGCCCAGCCCGGACCGGGTGGTGATCACGGTGCGCTCCCGGGTGCGCTTCGGCAAAAAGCCGCTCACCCTGGTTTACACTATCTGCGGCGGCGGCCGGGTTAATCTTTCCGCCGCATTTGTCCCCTGGATCAACCTGGACCGCTTCGGCATGATCATGGAGATCCCCGGGCGCTACAGCCGGATGACCTGGTTCGGCAAGGGGCCGCATGAGACCATGCTGGACCGCAACACCGGCGGGATTACGGGCATCCATACGCTGCCGGTGGAGCAGGCGGCTCATGATTATCTTTACCCCCAGGAAAATGGAAATCGTTCAGAGGTGCGCTGGGCCTGCCTGGCCGGCGAAGAGGGCTCCGGGCTGCTGATCGAAGATGCCGGGGGGACTCTGCTCAATGTAAGCGCCTGGCCGTACCGCCGCGAAGACTTGCAAAAAGCGCAGCATATCCACGAGCTGCCCCGGCGCGAAAATATTACCCTGCAGGTGGATTATAAGCAAAAAGGGGTGGGCGGTGACGTCCCCGGCTTGCTGGGCTTGCACGATGAATTCAAGCTGAAACGCGGGCGGCTCTACCGCTACAGTTTCACCATCTCGGCGGTGTCGCAAGAGCCTGCCGCCCGCTAAATGTCTGCTTTAAAGCTCAAGATCGGCGCAGGGTTAACCCGGCCCGGCGCAGAAAGTTGCGCAGCAAAGCGGTACCGTCGGGCTTGCGCCCGGAGAGCTCGGGATGAAACTGGACCCCGTAAAGCGTCCGCTCCCGGTGACGCATGCACTGGATGCGGCAGCGCTTGCTTGAACCGAGCGCTTCAAAACCGGCAGGCATCTCCTTGATTTCTTCGCCGTGAAAGCTGTACACGGTAAGCGGGCTCTGCATCCCATCAAACAAGGGATCCTCCCCGGCCAGCTCCACCTGGATATAACCGATCTCCTGGTAGCCCATGGGCGCCACCGGTGCTTTGAACGCCTGGGCGATAACCTGGTGTCCGCCGCAGATGCCCAAAACCGGCAGCGAAGTTTCTCTAATGAAGTCAAAGACCGGCTCCAGGTCCTCAGCTCTGTAATCGGTCCAGGGAGCAATCTGCCCTGAGAGAAGCACACAGACAGGGTTATGGCGCATCACGCGACCGGTACCGGCCTGGGGATAATGGATCAGATCGATATTTACATCGGCCAGCTTGATAATATAGTCAGCCAGAAAATAGGCAGGATTGACAATGCGGTTTTTTTCCGGTGGCCTGTGCATGGGATCGATAATGACGACGGTCTTTTTTTCAGGATCGATTGGCGGAGGACGCCAGATTATACCGCGGATCATCTGCCAGCGAAAGATATCGGTGGCCAGGATGATGATGACCACGGCGGCCAGGGAAAGGAATACCCAGATCATC
>JAAZIE010000095.1 GCA_012510305.1 Bacillota bacterium
GCTGTTCAACTTCTCCGTGGCCTGGTTGATCTTTTCCAGGTCCTCGCCGCGGGCCGCTTCTCTCAGCTCATCCGCCGCCTTGCGCGCTTCTTCAGCTTTTGCCGGCTCCACCTTGTCCCCCAGATCTTTCAGCGATTTTTCTGCCTGGTAGGCCAGGCTGTCCGCCCGGTTGCGCGCCTCGGCCAGTTCCTGCCAGTGGCGATCCTCATCGGCATAAGTTTCGGCGTCGCGCACCATCTCGTCGATCTGGTCTTTTTCCAGGCCGCCCGAGGAGGTAATTGTAATTTTCTGCTCCTTGTTGGTGGCCAGATCCTTGGCCGAGACGTTAACGATTCCGTTGGCATCAATATCAAAGCTGACCTCGATTTGCGGAATGCCGCGCGGCGCCGGGGGAATCCCGTCGAGCATAAACCGGCCCAGGGTTTTGTTTGCCGAAGCCCGGGCACGCTCCCCCTGCAGCACATGAATCTCCACGCTGGTCTGGTTGTCGGCAGCGGTGGAAAAAGTCTGCTTTTCGGTTTTGGGGATGGTGGTATTGCGCTCGATGAGCTTGGTAAAAACATCGCCCAGGGTTTCGATACCCAGTGAAAGCGGGGTCACATCGAGAAGCAGGATATCCTTCGCTTCGCCCGCCAGAACCGCGGCCTGGTAAGCGGCTCCCAGGGCCACCACTTCGTCGGGATTGACTCCCTTGTGCGGTTCTTTATCCAGAAGGCGGCGGATCGCTTCCTGCACGGCGGGAATCCGCGTCGAGCCGCCCACAAGGATAATATGGTCGACCTGCGCCGGTTCCAGGCCGGCGTCGGCAAGCGCCCGGCGGGTCGGCTCCATCGTTTTCTCCACCAGGTCGGAGGTGAGCTCCTCGAAGCGGGCCCGGGTCAGGCTCATCTCGAGATGCTTCGGGCCCGCCTGGGTTGCGGTAATAAAGGGCAGGTTTATATCGGTGGAGGTCACCGAAGAAAGCTCGATCTTCGCTTTCTCCGCCGCCTCCTTGAGCCGCTGCAGGGCCATCCGGTCCTGAAGGAGGTCGATGCCCTGCTCTTTCTTGAATTCAGCGGCCACGTGCTCAACCACCCGGTCGTCAAAGTCATCGCCGCCCAGCCGGTTGTTTCCGCTGGTGGCCAGCACTTCGACGACATCATCACCGAGATCAAGCAGGGAAACGTCGAAGGTGCCCCCGCCGAGATCAAAAACAAGGATCTTCTGCTCTCCTTTTTTTTCAAGGCCGTATGCAAGCGCCGCCGCGGTGGGCTCGTTGATGATTCGCAGCACCTCCAGGCCGGCGATTGTTCCGGCATCCTTGGTCGCCTGGCGCTGGCTGTCGCTGAAATAAGCCGGCACCGTGACCACAGCCCGGGTAACGCTTTCACCAAGATAATCTTCCGCATCGGTTTTTAGCTTTTGCAAGATCATCGCGGCGATCTCCTGGGGGGTGAGCTTCTTGTCGTCAATCCCGGCCCGGTATCCGGTCCCCATTTCCCGTTTAATCGAAAGTATGGTCCTTTCCGGGTTGGTGATCGCCTGCCTTTTGGCCACCTGCCCCACCAGGCGCTGGCCGTCCTTGCTGAAAGCAACCACCGAGGAGGTGAGACGGCTCCCCTCGGCGTTGGGTATAATTTCAGGATCGCTGCCCATCATGACCGCGATCGCTGAATTTGTTGTGCCCAGATCAATTCCCACCACTTTGCCCATTAGAACAACCTCCCTTAAGTTAGCGATTATAGTTTACTATTTTACAGCCACTTTGGCCGGCCTTAAAACACGCTCTTTATAAAGATAACCTTTCTGCACTTCTTCAACCACGCTGCCCGGTTCGCCCCCTGCCTCCGCGCTGCAGATAACGGCCTCGTGAAAGTGGGGATCAAACGCCTGCCCCAGGGCGGTGATCGGCTCAACACCTTCCTGCTCCAGGAGCTGCAGCAGCTGTTTCCGGATCATTTCAAGGCCCTGACAGTGGGTTTCCGGAACGTCTCCCTCGCCATAAGCTGTATCCAGGGCCCGCTCCAGGTTATCCAAAACCGGGAGCAGCTTCTCCAAAAAATCAAAGAGCCCGTAACTTCTGATCTCCTCTTCTTTCCTCCGGCTGATCCGGCGAAAATTATCCAGGTCGGCCTGCTTGCGCTGCACCAGTTCGATGAGCTCTTCTTTCTGGCGAACCCAGCTATCCCCGTCAGGTTTCCCTTGCTCTCCAGCAGGAGGAACATCTTCGTCACCGGCATACCCCTGCTCTGAAAAGGCTTTTTCCGCGCCGTTTTTCGCCGGGGCGGGGCCGGTTTCTACTTCCGGATCTGCTTTTTCTTTTTTCTCCTTTTCCATACTGTTAACTTGCTCCTGTTCATTTTAATGGTAAGTCCGGCTTTGATCAATCTGTACTGAGGGTGCGGTTTAACTGTTCCACCAGGCGGCGCAGCACAGCGATGATCCACTGGTAATCCATCCTCGTGGGGCCGATTATCCCCACCGATCCCAGGATGCGCCGGTTTATTTTATAGGCCGCCGTGATCAGGGTGCACTCCTGAATATCTTCATGCTCGTTTTCGGTACCGATCCGGACAACAACGTCGTCCTCCGTCAGGTTTTGCTCCAAAATTTCAAACAATAAGGATTCCCGCTCAAAAAGGGAAAGCATCTGGTGGATTTTTTTGACGCTCCTGAACTCGGGCTGGGTTAAAATATTGGTCGTTCCACCGAGGAACACGCGGGCCTGGCGCTCTTCGCGAAGACTTTCCTCCAGCAGAACAAAGGCCTGCTCCAGGATCTCCAGGCGCCTGAAAAGATCGCGTTTAAGCTCGTTGATCAGCGAAGTGGTCACCTGGTCGATGGTGAGACCGTACAGTTTTTGGTTCAGGTAGGAGACCACCTGGTGCAGTTCCGCCGGTGAGAGGTTTTGATCCAGCTCGATCACCTTGTTCTTGATAAAACCGCTGTGGGTGATCAGCACCACCAGGCCCCTTTTTTCATCAAGGGGAAGGATGCGCATCTGCTGAAAGGTGCTTTTCTGAAACTGCGGTCCCATGATCAGGGAGGTCTGGTTGGTCACCGAGGATAGCACTTTTACCGCGTTGGCGATGATCTGTTCAATTTCACGCATCTTTTCATCGCTGAGGAAGCGGCTGATGGAGAGCTCATCTTCTACGGTAAGGCGCCCATCGCCCATAAGATAATCTACATAATAGCGGTAGCCCTTTTGAGAAGGTATTCTTCCGGCAGAAGTATGGGGCTGGGCGAGGTAGCCCATCTCCTCGAGATCGGCCATTTCGTTGCGAATCGTAGCCGAGCTGAGCCCAATGCCATCGGCACGAGCCACGGTCCGCGAGCCCACCGGTTCGGCTGTCTGAATATGGTTGGCGACAACTGCATGCAAAATCCGTTTTTTCCTCTCGCTGAGTTTCACCGGGCATCTCCCCCGCGCCTTAGCACTCCTAAGCGCCGAGTGCTAACTTTCTTTTTACAAAATATCATCCGGCCCGGGTTTTGTCAAGGATTTTGCTCATAAAATTACCCGCGCAAGCGGTCCCACCACTCAGACACATACAGGCGCACCGTCCGGCCGGCAAAGGTCAGCGTAATGCCAAAACCTGTCCCGGGATCGTGCCGGATCAGAAATGCTCCATTCAGGCAGGCGGGAGCCATGATCGCAGAGATACCCCTCTCCGCTGCATTTAGCCCCCCATAAAGCAGCGCCAGGGTAAACAGCAGGAGCCCCAGCCAAACGCCCAGTTCGCGCACCGCTGCCGCCTCCCCCCGTAATCTGTGGTTCTAGATAAGATTTACGGAAAAGGCGGGAGATATTCAGTCCTGCAAGAAAAAAATGTAGTAAGCGCGGGCGATCGCTTCGGCCAGGTAGGGCAGTGAGAGCGCGGCTTCGTCAGCGCTGTTTTCATGGCTGCCCAGCTCGATCAAAATAGCGTGGGGGTGCAGATCCTGGTTGTAGATAAAATCCTGGTACATGATGCCGCGAGAAAGGGAGGGCCGCACCGCTTCAAGTTCCCGCTGCAGGCAGAGGACAAATTCAAGATTTTTTTCCGACTGCGGATTGCGCCGCCCGTGAACCAAAAGGATCCTGGCCAGTTCCCGGCCGTCGATCATGGCGGTACTCTTTGAACGGGCGATCCCGTCACGGTGCAAATCGATAACCAGTTCAATATCCGGGTTGCCAGCAATTATTTTTTTCACGGAGGGGCGGGCTTTTTTATAAGCATCGCGGCGGGGCAGATCGTAAACGCTGCGGTGGTGCAGCACGGTCAAGCCGTAGGTTTCTTCCAGCATCCGGGCCAACTCCGCCCCCATTGTAACCACCGAAGGTTTTTTGCCGTAGGCGGCGTCGCCGGGGATAAAAGATTCGGAGGCGTGGGTGTGATATAGAAGAATACCGGCTTTGTTGTCCCCGGAAAGGGGAAAGGGAAAGAAGACCGGTGAGGCGGATTCCCCCGGTTCAAAACCCGGGGTAACGCTGTTGCCCGGGTCTTTCCAGGTAGCCAGGGCCTGCCGGGCGATCTCGCCGCCCGCCCCCAGCTCCAGGCTCAGCACGGAGCAGGGGTTGGCCGGATCAATCCCCGTGCAGGCGCAGAGAACAGAACAGAGCAGGGCGTTAAGCCGGGCCCGGCAGTTCGCGGCCGGTCTTTTTAACCCGGGTATTTCGCAGCCCAGAAGCAGCTTGTAAAAATAGATTGAGGAGCTGCTCCCCTTGTCCCCGATCTGCTCTTCAGCGGGCGGCTCGCCGGAGGAGCGGGTTTTTTTGGGGGTGCAGCGGCGCGGCAAAAAAGAGCAGCCAATTAAGAGCGCCAGAAGCAGCGCAGCCGCGGCGAGAATTTTGTGCTGCCGAAAAATCCGAAAGGCCCGCCGCCCGCCGGGCCGCCTTTTTTTCTTCAGCCGCCCCCCCTTCCGGACCCGGGCCCACCGGCCTCTTCCCTTCGCGCTAATTTTTTGAAACAAGAAAATCTCCTCCGCCGGTAATGGAACATTAAACTATATGCCCGGGCGAAGGATTTATGCGAATCCGGCGATGGAGTCAGGCGCTGCCGGTCTTTGTATTTTTTCTGTACTTGGTAATCGCATCTCGCAACGCATCGGCAGCCAAATTGGAGCAATGCATTTTCAGCGGGGGCAGCCCTCCCAGTTCCAGGGCCACATCCTCGTTTGTTACCTGCTGCGCCTCTTCAAGGGTTTTCCCCTTGACCATCTCCGTAAGCATGCTGCTGCTGGCGATGGCAGCACCGCAACCGAAGGTCTGGAATTTGACCTCGCTGATCCTCTCTTTTTCTATTTTCAGGTATATTTTCATGGTGTCACCGCATTTAAAACTTCCCGACTCGCCGACGATATCGGCTTCCGGCATCTCTCCCACGTTGCGCGGGTTGGTAAAATGGTCGATTACCCTTTCGTTATACATGATCTGTTGAGGCCCTCCTTCTAAATTTGCCGGGGATAAAGCGCCGACATTTTTCGCAGCCGCTCTACCAGCGGTGTGAGCACGGCAAACAAACGGTCGATACAGGCATCGCTGTTTCCCCGCCCCAGGGTGAGGCGGAGAGAACCCCGGGCGAGCTGATGTCCCAGTCCCATGGCCAAGAGCACATGGGAAGGCTCCAGCGAGCCGGAGGTGCAGGCCGAACCGCTGGAGGCGGCGATCCCCTCCAGGTCCAGCCCCAGGAGCAGCGCCTCTCCCTCAATATAATTGAAGCTGACATTGACATTGCCCGGCAGGCGGGAAGTGGGATGCCCGTTGAGCACCGTCGCCTCCATCTGCAGGA
>JAAZIE010000096.1 GCA_012510305.1 Bacillota bacterium
CGGGCGCTGCTTCAGGCCGGCGGTAAAGGCGCTCATATCTTTTACCGTCTCAGCAAGTTGCTGCGCCGCCTGGGGTTTTTGTGACACCGGCGCATCCGGTCTTGAGAATAAAAAGGCCCCGGGAAAGCAATCCCGGAGCCGTGGTGATACTTTTTACTAGCCTTTTTGTTTCTGAATATGAGCCAGGATTTTATTTTTAAATGATTCCGGGATAGGTTGTGATTGGCGGGTGGTAAAATTGACGAAGACGTATACAATTTTACCTTCGGCGATGAGGGTATCTTCCTTGGAGAGGGCGCCGTAGATGGTCATGCTGCTCCGTCCCAGTTCCACACCGGTTACGCAGATGTCCACAACGTCGTCCAGAAAACACTGAGCCTTGTAATCGAAAGCTGCATGAGCAACCACGGCATCGATATTTTTTTCTAAAAATGCCTGCCACTCTATACCGAGCGCTTCAGTAAAATCCGGAAGGGCGATGGAGTCAAACCACTTGATGTAGTTGGTAAAGTAGACTGCCCGCGAAAGATCGGTATCGTAATAGCGTACTTTAACCGGTACAGAATAAATGGGTTTTCCCACAAGCTACCGCCTCCTGCTCGTATTTTACTGCTAGATCTTCTCTTTATTGTTTTAAAATCCTTTTCCAGTTACGGCCCGGAAAAAATTACCCGGCCTGCCGTTAACACTTTTCGAGAAGCGTCAAACCGGCTCGGGCAGGCCGGGTTTGATTTAAAGATGGGGTTCAATCTTGCCCACCAGGGTTTGCTTGGGCATGACCCCGACAAAGCTGTCCACCAGGGCGCCGCCTTTAAAAAGAAGCATGGCGGGGATCCCCATGACCTGGTACTGTCCGGCCAGCTGAGGATTCTCATCCACGTTGACCTTAAGGATTTTTAGGCGGCCCTGGTAGGTGGCGGCCAGGTCGTCCAAAACCGGTGCAATCATCTTGCAGGGAGCGCACCAGGGCGCCCAAAAATCAACCAGAACCGGCAGCTGCTCCCGGATCACCTTCTCTTCAAAATCTGTTTCATTAACTGCCATAATCTCAGCCATTAGCTCACCTCACATTTTGTAATCGATGCATTTTTTACCCTCGCCCCGCATTTTACAACAAATATATTTCTGAGGCAACGATCTTGACCCGCGGATGCGGCTGCCCGGGTTTTCCGGGAAAGCACTGCAAGCCGCCGCCTGCGCTTACTTTTTGATTGCAGCAAGCAGCTGCTCTTTCAGGGCGGCCAGCTGCGGCTCGTACTCTTTCGCCGGTCTTTTCAGCTGATCCCGCCACAGCGGTGAGCGCTCCGGGTTAACCCCCTCCAGGGCCGTGCCGCCGATCCCGGCCCGGTGCAGCGGCTCCAGAAACCGGGTTCTCAGGGGCTCCTTATCGATGCGGCGCTGCATTTCGCGATCCTCTTCTTCGTATTTGCGGCCCAGCTCCTCAACGGCTTCAACTGCTGCGCTCACCTGGCCGGGGTCCAGGCGGCGGTAGGCGGCGGCCACCCGGCGGCAGTGCGCCGGCTTCATTTCAGCGGTTATTGTTTCGAGAAATATGCGGGCGGCTTTTTCCCTGGCGCCGCCGGGATAGCGCTCAATCGTTTCCGCACTTTTATCCGGGGCGGACTGCTGCTCCAAGAACGATTTTGCCAAGAGAGCGGCAGCCTTTAAATAGGGTTCATCTTCCAGGCCGGGGTCTTCCTTGGGCAGGTTTTTGAGGTCTGCGGTTTGCTCCATGGCCAGCTCCAGGGCTGACTTGATCTTTTTTACCATACTTTTCTTCACCCCGCCGTTTATGATATCATATTGATAAAATTGACGCTATGGAGGTACTTAGATGCGCCTCACCGATCGGTTTTACGCTTATTTTTGGCAGGGATTTGGCAATAATTGTAACAGCTATCTCTACCGCGGGAAAAAACTCGTGCTCATCGATCCGGGACATATTGTCAATGAATCGGGCGAAAGATGCTTCGATACTTTAACCCGGTCTCTTTCGGCTGACGGCATTGACCTTGAAGAAATTGAGTTTATTTTATGCACGCACGGGCATCCCGACCACGTAGAGGCGGCGGGTGTAATCCGCGAGCAGAGCGGGGCAAAGCTGGGGATCCACCGGCAGGACGCCTTTTTTCTGGAAGCCCTGGAGCAGCGCGCCCGGGCTGCCGGTTCCACGGAAATACCGCCGCTGGCCCCGGACTTTTATCTTCAGGCCGGCGAGCTGACACTGGGCTTGCCTGAAGCAGCGGAAAAAGATCTGATCCAGGTTATCGAAACCCCCGGCCACTCGCCGGGCTCGCTTTGTTTCTACTTTCCGGAAGAAAAAACCCTGGTTACCGGCGACACCGTCTTTGACAGCAGTATCGGCCGCTCCGATCTTCCCGGTGGCGACCTCGAAGCGCTGGGCAACAGCGTGGGCGCCCTTTCTCGCCTGGAGGGGGTGGAGCTTCTTTTACCGGGGCACATGGGGCCGGTCAGGGGAGCAGAGAAGATTGGCCGAAATTTTGATCTCATCAGGCGCATGTTTTTCAGTCCCTAGAGCTCAACCGCCGCGCTCCTTTTTCATCCCTTTTTTCATTTACCGCCGGCACCCCGCTCCCCTTTTATGGGGAAAGGTGCCGGCGGCTTCGTTTCCGCCGGTTAAACCGGACCGGGGCGGACAAAAATATGTTGCGGGATAAATAATTTCCTTTGGAAAAAAATAAAGTTAAATAGGGGGGCGAAGGGGTTGGGTAAATGAAGCGTTATTTCTATTTGCTGCAGGGGGTTATGGCAGGTTTGATCGGTGCCCTGGCGGGCTCGCTGATCCTCTGGGGAGCCTGGCTGCTGCCCTCGCTGGGGCTGCTGTTGACCAAAACCGGGCTTTTTCAGGGTTTTGCCGTGCTGCTCGTTCTCGGCGCCCTGGGCGGCCTGCTTTATGCCGCCGTCATCGGCCGCCGCCGGCTCAGGCTCTATGCCGCCGTGCTTGCAGGGGCGATCCTCGGGGTTCTCCTTTGGGCGGCCGGCCCGCTTTTGCTCATCCCGGTGCTTTTGGGGATGCCGCCCCTGGCTGCCGGCCCCCTCGACAACTGGATGCCGCTGGTGGCTTTCGTCTTTTACGGCCTCATCACGGCGCTGCTGCACAGCCGCCTGAGCGGGGGGCAGCCGGCGGAGCGAACCTATTACGCGGCCGGCCTTCTCCTGGCGGCAGCGCTGCTGACGCCGGTCTTGCTCCGCGCGGCGGTGAGCACCGCTCCGGAGGCCCTGGAGCTGCCGCCGGGCTACCGGGCCGAGGTGGTGGCCAAGGGCTTAACTTACCCGACGTCGCTGGCGCCGGCGCCCTCCGGGGAGATCTACATCGCCGAATCAGGCTTTGTCTACGGCGCCAAGGAGACCGAGGCGCGGGTGCTCCGGATTTCGCCGGACGGCTCCGTCGAAGAGGTTGCCGCCGGCTTTAACGGACCCTTGAACGGGATCGCCCTGCGCGGGGAGGAGCTCTACCTTTCTCACCGCGGTAAGATCAGCGTTTTTGATCTAAAAAAAGGCGACCGCGAAGACCTGGTCAGCGGGCTTCCTTCGCTGGGGGATCACCAGAACAACGATCTTCTCTTCGGCCCTGACGGTGCTCTTTATTTCGGGCAGGGCACGGCCACCAACGCCGGCGTGGTGGGCCCCGACAATTTTCTATATGCCTGGGCCGATCGCCACCCCCGGTTCCACGATTTCCCCTCGCGCAACTTCAGCCTTACGGGAGAAAATTATGAAGCGCTCGACCTGGGCACCTCCGAGCCTGCGGATAAGCGGAGCACGGGCGCTTTTGCCCCCTTTGGTGTGAAACGCTCCAAGGGAGAGAAGGTGCCGGCCAGGGTGCCGGCCAGCGGCGTAATCCACCGCCTGGATCTGAAAAACAAAAAGCTGAGCGTTTTTGCGGACGGGCTGCGCAATCCTTACGGGCTGGCCCTGGAGGAGAGCTCGGGCAAAATGTACGCCACCAACCTGGGCTATGACGACCGCGGCGTGAGGGCGGTTAAGCGATCGCCGGACTGGATCGTGAAGCTGAAAAAGGGAGCCTGGTACGGCTGGCCCGATTTTGCCGGAGATCTGCCGCTGACCGAGCCGATTTTCGCTTCGGAAAGGGGGCTGAACCGCCGTCCCCTCATCGCCGATCCCCCGCCGGTGGAGCCGCCCCTGGCAACGCTGCCGCCCCATTATTCGCCGATGAAGCTGGCCTGCGCTCCGGAACAGTTTCCCGCAAAGGGCCTTTTCGTTGCTGTTTTCGGCGACGCGCAGCCGCTTACCGAAAATTTGAAAGAGCTGGTGCCCACCGGGGTGATCACCATCGATCCGCAAACCGGCAAGTACAGCTGGTTTATCAAAAACAAGGATAAACCGAGGGCCGGGCGCAGCGGCGGCGGTTTCAAAAGGATCGTCGATCTTAAGTTCGCTCCCGGCGGCGGCAGCCTCTACGTGCTCGATTTCGGGGTGGTGGAATTTACCGGCATGGCTCCCAACGCCATTCCCAAAAGCGGCGTTCTCTGGAAAATCACCCCGGGAAAATAGGTGCGCCTCTTTTGCCGGTTGGGAAAATAAGACGGTGGC
>JAAZIE010000097.1 GCA_012510305.1 Bacillota bacterium
ACCCGAAGGACCGGGAATTTCAAGAAGCGGCTCTTCCTTACGGGGAGCCGTTATCACTAAAAAGGTGAGAAAACCGGCATGCAGCTGAACCCGGAAGAAAAAGAAACACTGCAAAAGATCGACCGCCGCCTGGTACCCGCGCACGTGGCCATAATCATGGACGGTAACGGGCGCTGGGCGCGAGCAAAAGGTTTGCCCCGTTCAGCCGGTCATCGCCAGGGTGTGGAAACGGTGCGCGAGATAGTGCGCTTTTGCAGTTACCTGGGAATCAAGGCGCTGACCCTTTTTGCTTTTTCCACAGAAAACTGGCACCGGCCGGCCGAAGAGGTTAACTTTCTGATGAGCCTGCCGGAGCAGTATCTGCAGACCGAGCTGCCGGAACTGGTTAAAAACAATGTTATGGTGAAGCTGCTCGGAGATCCGCAAAGGTTGCCGGAACAGGTAACCCGCGCCATCGATGAAGGGCTGGCAGCTACAGCGAAAAACAGCGGGATGACCTTGAGCTTTGCTTTAAATTACGGAGCGCGCATGGAGATTCTCCGGGCGGTAGAAGCACTGATTCGCGATCTGCCGGAGAACAAAGACGAGGTTGCCGTCAGCGAGGAGCTCTTTGCTGCGCACCTCTACACGGCGGGCTTGCCCGATCCCGACCTGCTTATTAGAACGGGGGGCGAGTACCGGATCAGCAACTTTTTGCTCTGGCAACTGGCCTACAGCGAGCTCTGGTTTACCCCGGTCTACTGGCCTGATTTCAGCAAGCAGCATCTGCTTGAGGCGATCACAGAATTCCAACAGCGCGAACGCCGCTACGGCCGCGCCTCCGGGAAATGAGGTGAGCTGTTAAGATGCTTCATCTGCGTATTCTATCAGCGATCATCGGCATCCCCTTGATCCTGGGCCTGGTCTATTTGGGTGACCCCTATTATGCAGTGTTTGCCCTGGTTGTAGCCAACCTGGGAATGCGTGAATATACGTTTATGCTTAAAAACAAGGGCTATCACCTGCCTGTTTTCTTCGGCTACTTGGGGGTAACCATAATCATCGCCGTAGTTTACCTGGAACCGTACCTTCAGCTAAACCTGGTTTACCCTGCGGTGGTCGCCCTTCTGATGGCGCTTTCTTTGTTGGTCCTGCTCTACTTTGGGAAAACAGATTTTGGGGAATCAGCGTTAATTTTCTGGGGCATAATCTATCTTGGCGGGCTGTGCGGTTACCTGATTTTACTGCGCCGGTTGCCCGAAGGGCTTGTTCTAACGTTTTTGCTTTTTGCCGGTGTCTGGATCAATGATACCCTGGCCTACTTCACCGGGATCAAGTGGGGCAAACGACGCCTTGCCCCGGCGATCAGCCCCCAAAAATCGGTAGAGGGAGCCCTCTTTGCCATGGCCGGAACGCCTTTGCTCTTTTTCCTGGCGTCGCTGTTGTTCCCGGAGCTGATCAGTTTTAGGCCGGTTGAAGGTGCCCTGGTGGGACTGATTATTGCCATCTTTAGCCAGCTGGGAGACCTGGTTGAATCCGCCATGAAGCGGTATTTTGCGGTAAAGGATACCGGAAGCCTGATCCCGGGGCACGGAGGGGTTCTCGATCGTTTTGACAGCCTTATTTTTGTCGCCCCCGTGCTCTACTACTATGCTCAGCTGATGGGATAGGAAATCACCTGAACCAGGATGAGAAGAGATGACCAAAAAAATCGCGCTGCTGGGTTCCACCGGTTCCATCGGACGGCAGACCCTCGAAGTAATTGAAAACTTAGGTCCCGGCTACCGGGTGGCCGCCCTCACTGCCAGAAGCAACTACAAGTTGCTGGAGCAGCAGGTGCGCCGCTTCAAACCGGAGCTGGCCGTCCTGAGCGACGAGACCGCCGCGGCAACCCTGCGGCAAAATCTTGGCGGCACGAACTGCCGGGTTGAAGGGGGCGCAGAGGGACAGGTTACGGCGGCGCGCTGGCCGGCGGCGGATCTTGTTGTAGTTGCCCTGGTCGGTTTTAGCGGATTTTTTCCCACGCTGGCCGCCCTGGAAGCAGAAAAAGTGGTCGCCCTGGCAAACAAAGAAGCCCTGGTTGTGGGGGGAGAGCTGCTCGAGAGGCGCGGTCTTCTGCAACCGGAGCGTATTTTGCCCCTGGACAGCGAGCATTCCGCTGTGCGGCAGTGCCTCGAGGGAAGTTCTCCTTCCCAGGTTCGCCGGATCTGGTTAACCGCTTCGGGAGGGCCCTTTCACAGCTGGAAACCGGAACAGCTGGCCCGGGCCACCCCCGCAGAAGCCCTGGCTCATCCCAACTGGCGGATGGGGCCGAAAATTACAATTGATTCGGCGACGCTGATGAACAAGGGTTTTGAAGTAATCGAGGCGCACTGGCTTTTTGGCCTGCCGCCGGAGCAGATCGAGGTGGTGATCCATCCGCAGAGCGCTGTTCACTCGGCGGTGGAATTTATCGACGGCTCGGTCTTGGCCCAGCTGGGCCCGCCCGACATGCGTTTGCCGATCCAGTACGCCTTGGGCTACCCGGAGAGAAAGGCAAACCCCTGGCCGCGGTTGGACTTTTTTAAACAGGAGCTGACCTTCGATGCGCCGGACAGAGAAAAATTTCCCTGCCTGAAGCTGGCGGAGCAGGCGCTTCGAGCGGGGGGGACCGCACCGGCCTGCCTCAATGCGGCCAACGAGGTGGCGGTGGCACAGTTTTTAGACGGCACCCTTGCTTTTACCGGTATCCCGCAGCTCATCGAGCGGGTCATGGCCGATCACGAGGTGATCTACAGTCCGGAACCGCCTGAACTGGAGAAAGCCGACCGGTGGGCCCGCCGCCATGCAAAAGAGCTGCTCAAGCAGCGTTTAGATGGGAGTTGACCGCGGTGAAAACATTAATAGCTTCAATATTTGTCTTTGGACTTCTCATCTTTTTCCATGAGCTCGGTCATTTTATCGCTGCCCGGGCAAACGGGATCGAGGTGTTGGAAC
>JAAZIE010000098.1 GCA_012510305.1 Bacillota bacterium
CGGCAAACAGGAAATCACCAAATTCCTCTTCTATTTTGCCCTGAACGCCCCGGCGATATGCATCTTTCAGCTCCGCCGCCTCTTCCCGCAACTTCTCCACCGCGCCCTCCAGGGTAGGCCAGTCAAAACCCAGGGCCGCCGCCCGCTGCTGGACTTTGTATGCCCCCAGCAGCGCCGGCAGCCCGGGATCGATCCTGATGAAGCCGCCTGCCTGGGAGCCCTTCTCCAGATCCTTTGCTCTTTCCCAGCAACCGGTAGCCTGGACCGCGGAGGCGGCCCGGCCGGTTCCAAAAACATGGGGATGCCGGCGAATGAGCTTGGCCGAAATGCCGTCGATCACCTTGTCCAGATCAAAACGACCTCTCTCCCGGGCGATCTCGCTGTGGAAGACTACCTGCAGCAGAAGATCGCCCAGCTCTTCTTCCAGGGCACCATGGTCGGCCCTCTCGATGGCAGCGACAACCTCGTAGGCTTCTTCGATAAGGCAGCCCCGCAGGCTCAGGTGAGTCTGCCGGCGATCCCAGGGACACCCCCGGGGAGAACGCAGCAGAGCCATGATCATTTCCAGCTTGCGCAAGGGAGCGCTTCCTTCTCCTCGTGAAAGGCTCACCCCGGGGATGATCTTAACCCGGCAGCCGCGGCGCGGTGCCCGCCGCCGCAGGTATTCCACCGCCGGCTCGCTGTCGTCGAGGGGGTTCCCGGGCACGGCAAAGCCAACCCGGGACTGCCGGCCGGCGGCGATAAGGAGCACCCGGCCGGCGGCCCGCGCAGCCTGCTCCGGGGTGGCCTGCGCCCCCGCCAGGCGTTCCAGGGAGCAAATCCGCAGGCCCCGGTTCCGGCAATAACGGAGAGCGGGATGACGAGGGGTGGTGACGTAAACTCTACCCCGGCAGCGCCTCAACGCCGCCCGGGCCGCCGCGGTAAGGTGCCGGGGGGCGCCCGGTCCCAGGCCGACAATTATAATTTCACCCATTGCGATCTCCTCCCTTACCTCAACAATCTCCACCGCTCCGCCACCCTGACCAGCTGCGGCCCAATCCGGGGAACCAGCTCCAGCTCCTCCCGCGTGAGGCTGCCGCTGAGCAGCAGAGAAACGCTGTAGACCACCACCCCGGCAAATATAGCCCCCAAGGTGGCAAAACCGCCGGCGAACCCTGGAGTTAAGGAGGAGCCCGCCAGCCGCACCAGGAAACGATAACCCAGCGATACCGCCGCCGCCATCGCCGCCGTGGAAAGCCCGGGGAGCAGCACCAGCTCTCCAAAGCGAAAACGCCACCCCGCCTGGCGGGCCACCGCGTAAAGGTTCAGCAGCGCAGCCAGGCTGGTGCCGATAACCGAACCCAGCGCGGCACCGCCGATGTGCAGCGAGGGGATGGCGGTCAGATACCAGGCCAGGGCCGCTTTGAGCACACCGCCCAGGGCCATATTCACCACCGGCGTAATTGTTTTACCCAACCCTTGCAGGATCCCCGTCGTGGAGACGTAGAGCCCCAGGGGGATCACCGACCAGGACATGTAGGCCAGGGCATAGCCCGCCCCGGCATTTTCCAGTCCAAAAAGCAAGGCGGTCACCGGCGTGGCCAGCTGGAAAAGGCCTATTGCAGCGGGCATGGAAAAAAGCACGGTGAGCTTTATGGAAAGGGAGGCGCGGTTCCTGATCAGCGCTCTGTCCCGCAATACCAAAGCTTCTGAAATCGCCGGCACCAGGCTCATGCTCAGGGCCAGGGTGACCACATTGGGGAAGTAGACCACCGACCCGGCCATCCCGGTGAGCTGCCCAAAAAGAGCGGTGGCCTGCTCCCGGGCAAAGCCGATCGCCTTCAGCCGCCCGGGGACGATAAGCTGATCGATCAAGCTCAAAAGCGGCATGATCAGGGAGCCGAAGGTGATCGGGACAGCCAGGGCAAAAATGCGGCGAATAATCAACCCGGTGGGCTGAGCCCTGGTTTTACGCTGAGCCCGGAGTTTTTCCATAAAAGCCGGCCGGCGCCGGTAATAGATCACGATCAGCAAAAGCAGGCCGAGGATGCCCCCTGCTGCGGTGCCAAAAGCAGCTCCGGCGGCAGCGTATTCCACCCCCCAGCTCAACAGGGAGATGGCCAGATAAAGGGAAAAAACCGCCCGGCCGATCTGCTCGATCACCTGCGAGGCAGCGGTGGGAAACATATACTGCTGCCCCTGAAAAAAACCGCGCAGCGCCGACATCACCGTAACAAAGAAGATCGCCGGGGCAATGGCCATGATCGAATAGACCGAAAGGGGATCATTGTCTGAAATCCGCACAATAAACTCGGCGGTGAAATATAAAAGCAGGGTGATCACCAGGCCGGTGAAAGTTAAAATCAAAAGTGCGATGCGGAAGACCCGCGCCGCCTCCCGGTAGTCGTCCACGGTAACGCTCTCGGACACCAGCTTGGAGATGGCTACGGGAATACCTGCCGTGGAGATGGCCAGCAGGGTGGAATAGATCGGGTAGGCCATCTGGTAAAGGCCAATTCCGCCGTCACCGATGACCCGGACAAGCCATATCTTCATTACCGCTCCGATAAAGCGGACTCCTACTCCGGCCACAGCCAGAATAGCCGCGCCACGGATAAACCTGCTGTGGCTGGACAAGGCTCTTCCTTCCTCTCCTGACCCGATCCCCTGTACAGTGATAATGTCTATATTATACCAACTTCGCCAGCCTGAATCTACTTCTCTGTTTACTGCTCCATCTGTTTGGCCAGAAACGAAGCTGCGGTTTCAACCAGTTTCAATTCCAGATCGGTGAGCTTGACCGAGGGATCCCGGCTGCCCATGATCACCGCCCCGATGGGATCGCCTTCCGCAATAATGGGGGCAATCGTCTCATTGGCAAAACGCGGTCCAATCATGTCGTCTGCTTCCTCGTAATACTGATGCCCGGAGGTGTCATTGATGAGCACACTTCTACGATCTTCCATCACTTTTTCCACGGCGCTGCTCAGCGGGCGGTTGACGAACTCTTTTTTGGGGGCCCCGGATACCGCGATAATGGTGTCCCGATCGGCAATGCAGGAAATATGACCCATCGATTCATAAAGAGAGTCAGCGTATTCCTGGGCAAAATCCCCCAGTTCACCGATGGGCGAATACTTTTTTAAAATAACTTCCCCGCCGCGGTCCACATAAATCTCCAGCGGGTCTCCTTCTCTAATTTTCAAGGTGCGACGGATTTCTTTGGGGATGACAACACGGCCGAGATCATCGATGCGCCTGACTATACCGGTTGCTTTCAACTACATTTCCTCCTTTGTGAAGTTCCAGGCAATAACTCTCTGTTCTGAAATTAGTATTCATCCCCTCAAGCTGTTTTATGCATTGTAATATTTTAGCGAAGGGGGGCCGCTTCTTCGCGCAACTTTCTTAAAAAGCGGTGCAGCTCCGGAAGCACCGCTCCCCCGGGAGCTGTTTTGAATTTTAGCCGGAGAGTCTCGCGGCCGGTCCATTCGGCGCGGCATCGCACCAGGCCGGCCGCTGGAGTGATCCTGGAACGGGGGGGAGCGCAGCCCGGGTAAAAGCTAATTTCCACAGAGTCGTCCTCCTGGTGCAGCGAGCTGACACCCAGCCCGGCGGCAACGACCCTTAAAGAGGCGGCCTGCAGAAGATTTTGCACCGGCGGCGGTGGGCTGCCGTAACGATCGCGCATCTCTTCTTCCACCTCACGCAGATCGCTTGCGGTAGTGAGGGCGTAGATACGCTGGTAAAAGCCGATCTTCTGCCCCTGGTTCACAATGTAGGAGGAGGGCAGGTAGGCATTTAGTTTCAGGTCCAGGCGGGGCGGCGGGGGCGCCTTCTTTTTGGGCGGGCGCTTCTTGAGCCTGGCTACAGCTTCCTCCAGCAGGCGGGAATAAAGATCAAAACCGATCTCCACCATGAAGCCATGCTGTTCCGCGCCGAGGATGTTGCCGGCACCGCGAATTTCCAGATCCCGCAGGGCCACCTTGAAGCCCGAACCCAGCTCGGTAAATTCTTTGATCGCCTGCAGCCTTTTTTTTGCGCTTTCAGTGATCAGTTTTTCCCGCCGGTAGGTCAGGTAAGCGTAAGCGAGCCGGTGAGAACGGCCCACGCGCCCGCGCAGCTGATACAGCTGGGCCAGGCCGAACTGATCGGCGTCGTAGACCAGCAGGGTGTTGACATTGGGGATATCGAGCCCGGCTTCAATGATCGTGGTGCTCACCAGGATTTGATATTCCCCGCTGATAAAGCCCTCCATGATCCGCTCCAGCGTGCTTTCGGGCATGCGGCCGTGCCCCACTGCCACGGTCACCCCGGGGAACATGGCCTGGATCTTTTTGGCCATGGCGTTGATCCCGTTAATCCGGTTAAAAACAAAATAGACCTGCCCCTCCCGGTGCAGTTCCCGCTGCACCGCTTCCCTGGCCAGGTGATCCGAATACTGGGCCACAAAAGTCTGCACCGGATAACGATTCTCCGGGGGTGTTTCGATGACGCTTAAATCTCTCACTCCCGCCAAAGAGAGGTGCATCGTCCGCGGTATGGGGGTGGCGGTCATCGCCAGAACATCGACGGAGAGGCGCAGCTGCTTTATTTTTTCTTTGTGGCGCACCCCGAAACGCTGCTCTTCATCGATGATCAGCAGGCCCAGATCGTGGAACCGGATGTCGTCTGATAAAAGCCGGTGTGTGCCGATAACAAGATCGATCTTCCCCGCTGCCAGCTCTTCAATAATTTTTTTCTGCTCTGCGGGAGGGACAAACCTGCTCAGCTGCGCCACCCGGAAGGGAAAATCAGCAAATCTCTCCGTAAAAGTTCGAAAATGCTGCTGGGCCAAAAGCGTGGTGGGGACAAGCAGGGCCACCTGCTTCCCTTCCATAACCACTTTGAAAGAGGCCCGCAGGGCTACCTCGGTCTTTCCATAGCCCACATCGCCGCAAATAAGGCGATCCATGGGATGCTTCTTCTCCAGATCCGCCTTCACTTCGGCGATCGCCTGCAGCTGGTCGCCGGTTTCTTCGTAGGGAAAGAGCGATTCAAATTCAAGCTGCCAGGGATGATCCCCGCTGAAGCTGTATCCATCGGCCAGTTCACGGGAGGCGTAGAGAGAGAGCAGTTCCCGGGCCATCTCCTCCACGGAAGATTTCACCCGGCTCTTGATCCGCTGCCATTCGCCGCTGCCCAGGCGGTGCAGTTTCGGGGCCCGGCCCTCCGCCCCCACATATTTCCGGATCAGCTCCACCTGCTCAATGGGCAGGTAGAGCTTATCGGTCCCCCGGTACTTGATCAGCAGGTAGTCCCGCCGGACAGCGCCAATCTCCAGGGTGCTCAAACCGAGGTACTTGCCGATACCGTGCTGTTCATGAACAATATAGTCGCCCACGCCAAGGTCCCGGTGATCGCGCAACCCCGGTCCCTTCGCCCGTGCCAGGGGCCTTTTTTTACGGCGACGGGGAAACAGATTGGACTCGGTGATCAGGGCCAGCCCCAGGGAGGGAATGAGGAAACCTTCTTCCAGGTTTGCCGTAAGCACGCGGGCCTCGCCCGGTGCCCAGGGCAGCCTGGAACCGGTTCCGGGCCCCAGGCCCTGTTCCTCCAAAAGCTGCTTTAACCCCACAGCTCGCTCCGCTGTGGCCGCGATGAAAGCGATCCGGTAACCGGCACCGCTCCACTGCTCAAAATCAGATTTCAACAGATCCCACTGCCCGTGATAGCCGGCCGCGTTTTTTCCCTCCACGGCCACTTCGTGCGATACTTTCAGAAAACCTGAGGAGGAAGGAAAGAGGCTCAGGGCGATGGGGTTGGGCAGAAGGGTGAGCAGCTCCTCGATGCGCCAAAATGGGTGGTGTGGGCCGGGGAGCATCTCTCCCCGGGCAAAAATATCGCCGTAGTGCGCCATCAGTTCCCGGTGCAGCTCAAGAGACCCTTGCTCGATCTCCGCCGGCTCCTCCACCAGGACCAGGGTTTCCGGGGGCAGGTAATCAAAAAGAGAAGCCCCTTCATCGTAAAAAAAGGAGAAGTAGCTGGAAAGAAGGTCCAGGCCTCCGGGCTCCGAAAGGCGGCTGAGGTGGTGCTCCAGGCTGGTTTTTAGCTTTGCCGCCGCCGATTCTTCGCCCCGGCGGGATAACCCGGCGAAGGCCGGCTCCAGCGAGCGCCGGATCCGCTGCTCGCCCGGCTTGAAAAGTTCAGGGGGAACAAGCAGCTCGCTGGCCGGCGAAATGACAGCCTCCTCCAGATTTCCGGTTGACCGCTGCGTCTCCGGATCAAACAAGCGGATCGAATCGATGTTCTCATCAAAGAGCTCCACCCGAAGCGGTTCCTCCCGGCCCGGGGGAAATATATCCAAAATTTCACCCCGGGCGCTGCACTGGCCCGGCCCCTCGATCAAGGGAACCCTTTCGTAACCGGTTTCAACAAGCTGTTCCAAAAACCGTTCCCGGTCCACCCGCTCGCCCACCCGCAGGGGAATCCGCAGGCGGTGCCAAAGAGAAGGAGGCAAAACCCGGGAAATAAGGGCTTGAAAGGGGGCCACGTAGATACCGCTCTCTTTTCGGCTGAGCGCTTCAAAAAAAGAGAGCCGCTGCCGGCGCTGCTCCATGCTGCGGGTGAGAAAATCAGCAGTAATAAAAAGTTCCCGTGCCGGCAGCAGCTTGACTCGTTTCGCGGGTAAAAAAGCCAGCAAGTTTTCGTAAATCTTCTCCGCTCCGGCGACATTGGCGGTGATCACCAGCAGCGGCCGGGGCCCGGCTTCGGCCAATCCGGCCACCAGAAAAGCCCTGGCGCTCCCGTCAATTCCGGTAACCGCCTTTCCAACAGCGGAGCCCTCCAGGATCTTCTTGATAAGGCTGTTAAAAGAGCGCTCACGAGGCCACTCTTTCAGCAATTCAGGCAAAAGCACTGTTTCTTTGTCCTCACTTCATGGGGGAGTGTGAATCTTGCGAAAAATCCTCTGCAACTGCGCTGCCCCTGAGCAGTCAATGAACCCCGGGGGGAGGCCGGTAGGGCCACTCCGCTTCGTGAACAGGGATGCTCTCCACGCAGTGATCGCACAGAGAATAAATAAAAAGATCGCCGGTTTCAGCAGACCTGATTATATCCTCGTGCAAATCGATCGTCAACGGATCCAGGCCAATCTGCTGCAGTTCTTCTTCAGTTAAGTTAAGCGCGCCGATAAGTGCCCCGCAGCGATCACAGATATAGGTGAGTTTCATAGACCCTTTCACCATCATATTCAGAGAAGAGCTACGGTTATACTTCCCCGCACGAAAAAGATCTATCCGTTAAAAAGTCAGAATGCGGTGGCGGTGCGCCTGCAATAAAATAAAATTCCGTCCTCCCCAAGAAGGACGGAACGGGCGGGCTGATTTTCCCGGGTATCCTCCGCCGCTTCAGGAAGAACGGTTAAACCGGTTCATCGCCTCCTCCGGTCCCTGTTCCAGAAGCACAGCGAGCGCCTCCACCGCCCGTTCGACGGCGTTATCAAGCAGTTCCCGCTCACCGGGCGGGGGCACTTCGAGAACATAGGCGGCCGCATCACCGCTAACCGGCTTGCCGATGCCGATCCGCAGGCGCAAGAAACCGGCAGTGCCCACGGAATCGATGATCGACTGAACACCGTGATGACCACCGCTGCTGCCGCTGTCGCGTATCCTGATCCGCCCCGGCGGCAGGTCCAGATCGTCATGGATCACGATCAGCTGCCCGGGAGCAAGACGGTAACGGCGCATGAGCTCCGCCGCCGCCCGGCCGCTTAGATTCATAAACGTAAGCGGCTGCACCAGGAGAAACTGCTGCGAGCGGTAAACGGCGGCGGCACAGCAGGAGTGGCGCAGATGAAAGGGCTTTTTTGCCCCGGTGAAGCGAAAGAAAGACTCCACGACGCGGTATCCCAGGTTATGTCTTGTGTTGCGGTAGCGTTTCCCGGGATTGCCCAAGCCGATGGCGGCACCGCTAAATTTATTTTGACCACGCCATGGGAAAATAATTTATTTCGCAGCCTCCCCTTCGTCCGGCGATACTGCCTCCTCTTCTCCCTCCGGTGCTGCTTCTTCCTCTTCCCCTTCCCCGGCCAGAAGCTCCTCTTCTTCTTCTTCCTCTTCTTCTTCCTCTTCGGGAACAAGAACC
>JAAZIE010000099.1 GCA_012510305.1 Bacillota bacterium
CCCGGCGGGACAATCCGCGTTCTCGTCGAAGGGCTGACCCGCGCCTCGGTGCTGCGCTATCAGCAAATGGAACCCTTTTTTAAAGTGGAAGCTGAGCTGATCCCGGAGGAGACCGTTAAAACATCCGAGGTGGAGGCCCTCCGGCGCAGCCTGCTCTACCAGTTTGAACAGTATCTCAAGGCCAGCCGGAGAATCCCCCCGGAGACGCTGGCGACCGTGTCCGGCATCGAGGAGCCGGGGCGCCTGGCCGATATCATCGCCTCGCACCTGAACTTAAAAATTCAGCAGAAGCAGGAGCTGCTGGAAGCGGCGCCGGCAAAAAAACGGCTGGAGAGGCTCGCTGAAATTCTCAGCCGCGAGATCGAAATTGTGGAGATCGAGCGGCGTATAAACATGCGCGTGCGCAAGCAGATGGAAAAAACGCAAAAGGAATATTACCTGCGCGAGCAGATGAAGGCGATTCAAAAAGAGTTGGGCGAGAAGGATGAGCGCACCGCCGAGGCCGACGAGTACCGCGAAAAAATTGCCAAGGCCGATCTGCCCGAAGAGGTGGAAGAGAAAGCGCTCGAGGAAACCGATCGGCTGGAGAAGATGCCCCCGGCCGCCGCCGAGGGGATCGTCATCCGCACGTACCTGGACTGGCTTTTGGATCTGCCCTGGTCCAAGACCACCGCCGATCGGCTGGACCTGGATCGCGCCGCCGAGATCCTGGACGAAGATCATTACGGCCTGAAGAAAGTGAAGGAGCGGATTATCGAATACCTGGCCGTGCGCCAGCTGGCCGAAAAACTGAAAGGGCCCATCCTTTGCCTCATCGGACCCCCGGGCGTGGGGAAAACCTCGCTGGCCCGGTCGATTGCACGCGCCCTGGAGCGTAATTTTGTGCGCATCTCCCTGGGCGGCGTGCGCGACGAGGCTGAGATTCGCGGCCACCGCCGCACCTACGTGGGGGCGCTGCCGGGCCGGATCATCCAGGGGATGCGCCAGGCCAAATCCAAAAATCCCGTCTTTTTGATGGACGAAGTGGATAAGATGTCCACCGATTTCAGGGGCGACCCCTCTTCGGCGCTGCTGGAGGTGCTTGATCCCGAGCAAAACCACGCTTTCAGCGATCACTACGTGGAGCTGCCCTTTGATCTTTCCCAGGTCATGTTCATCACCACGGCGAACGCGCCGTACAACATTCCCCAGCCGCTTCTCGATCGCATGGAGACGATTCACCTGCCCGGCTATACCGAGGAGGATAAGGTGGAGATCGCCAAAAGACACCTTATCCCCAAGCAGATCACCGAGCACGGGCTCGCTCCCGCCAACCTGTCTTTCTCTGAAGGTGCGGTGCGGGGGATTATCCGCCTCTACACCCGCGAAGCCGGGGTGCGCAACCTTGAGCGCAGCGCGGCGGCGATCTGCCGCAAGGTGGCCCGCGAGGTGGTCAAAGATCGCGATACCCGGGTGAACGTATCCCGCAGGAGCCTGCAAAAATATCTCGGTATCCCCCGCTATCGCTACGGCATGGGCGAAAAAGAAGATGAGGTGGGCGTGGCCACGGGGCTGGCCTGGACGGAAGCCGGCGGCGACCTGCTCTCCATCGAGGTGACCCTGATGAAGGGCAAGGGGAAGATGACCCTGACCGGCAAGCTGGGCGAGGTGATGCAGGAGTCGGCCCAGGCCGCGCTGAGCTATGTTCGCTCGCGGGCGGAAAGCCTGGGGTTGGACGAAGATTTTTATGAAAAAACCGATATCCACATTCACGTTCCCGAAGGGGCTATCCCCAAGGACGGCCCCTCGGCCGGTATCGCTATCGCCACGGCGCTGGCTTCGGCGCTCACCAGGACGAAGATTTGGCGGGAGGTCGCCCTTACCGGCGAGATCACCCTGCGCGGGCGCGTTCTCCCCGTGGGGGGGATCAAAGAGAAGATGCTGGCGGCGCACCGGGCGGGGCTCAAGTTCATGCTTATGCCGGTAGAAAACCGCAAGGACTTGAGCGATATCCCGGCAAATGTAAAGCGCAGGGTGGAAGTGAAGCTGGTGGAACATATGGATGAGGTCCTCGATTTTGCCCTGCTCGAAGAACCTCGCGAAGAAGAACCTGCAGAAAAGCTTGACCAGGTTAAAAAGCCCCTGGGCGTTCTCTGCGAAGATCAGCCCGGCCTGCAGCGCGGGGATGATCCGGCGCTGAGGCACTGACAAAAACGGTGATTTTCAGACGCGGCTGCCGGAAGAGAAGATTGGATGACGATGCTGGTTAAAAAAGCGGCCCTGGAGAAGGTGGCCTACAAGCTTGCCGATCTGCCCCGTGACGGGCTGCCCGAGATCGCCTTTCTGGGGCGCTCCAACGTGGGCAAATCCTCGCTGATCAACCGGCTTCTCGGCCGCCGGAAACTTGCCTATACCAGCTCCACCCCGGGCAAGACCCGGGCGCTCTATTTTTACCGGGTAAACGATGCTTTCTACTTTGTCGACCTGCCCGGATACGGCTACGCCCGGGCCGGTAAAAAAGAGCAGCGCGCCTGGGCGGCCCTGATCGAGCAATATTTGAAAAAAGAGGATTCGCTCCGCGGAGCGATCCATGTGGTTGACTGCCGCCATCGCCCCTCGGAAGAGGACCTGCTGATGGCCCGCTGGCTGCGCTTTCACCGGCTGGCGGCGATCACGGTGGCTGCCAAGGCGGACAAGCTTTCTCGCGGAGCCCTGGCGCGCCGGTTACCGGAGCTAAGGGCCCGGTTGGAGCTCGAAAAAACTGATGAGCTGCTGCCATTTTCCGCCCGTACCGGGGCGGGTAAAGAGCGCCTTTGGGGCGCTCTTTCGGCTTTGTTGAAAGGCGATCAAGTTAACGGG
>JAAZIE010000100.1 GCA_012510305.1 Bacillota bacterium
GCCCGATGCCGACTTCCATCTGCCCCCCCGTTCCGGCGCCGCCCATGTACGCCAGCGCCTTCGGGCCGTGGCGCTCCCTGATGGCCAGCGTTTTTTCCGATATCTCTTTGATAGCCTGCTCCCAGGTGATCCTTTTGTGCCCGCCGCCGGCCTTCTTCTTCAGCGGATAGAAAACGCGATCATCGTTATAAACATAATGGGCTATATTCAAGCCCTTGCGGCAGCAGTAGCCCCGGCTGCGCGGATTGTCCTTATCGCCGCGTACCTTGACAATGCGGTTGTTCTCCACCATCATCTCCAAACCGCAGTTCTGAGCGCAGAGAACACAGCTGCTCTTTTTCCATTCTCCCATCACAATCGCTCCTTTCCCGATCATCTTGGATCCCCCGGTAGCGTCAAAGGTGTAACCACTATGGTTACAACAGTAACACGGCTGCAATTACCTGTCAATCCCTTGATATCCTGTTTCTGCAACTGCTCCGCTCCTTCTGTATCGATATGAGCTGCCCCCGGTTTGGCGCAGCCCTTGGGAATCGCAAAAGAAGGTGCACTTGAGTTTGCTGCAGTCTTTTTCAGTTGGTTACAATTGATTTTGGTTGATGATCCTGTTATCATGAATATGGAGGTGATCCCATGACTGGGAGAAAGGATTTGCTCACCGCCCAGGCGCTGGCAGAAGCGCTGAACCTTTCGGTGGAGACCATCTGGAAGTACACCCGCGAGGGGAGAATCCCTTTTGTGGAGCTGGGATCGAGGCAGTACCGCTACCGCCTCGGCGAAGTGGTGGAGGCGCTGTCGGGAACAGCTGTGCGCGAGAAGGAAAGCGATTACAAAGGCGAAGATAAAAAAAAGCTGACCTACCGGGACTACCTGGAGCTGCCCGAGGAGCCGGGTTATCGCATCGAGATTCTCGAGGGCATCCTGGTCAAAGAACCGTCGCCCAGCGTGATGCATCAAAGGGTATCCCGCAGGTTGCAGCGGCTGCTGGAAGATTATTTTTGGGAGGCCGACCCCGGAGGCGAGATCTTCGACGCACCGCTGGATACCACCTTTGGTGAAGAGACCGTGGTCCAGCCCGATCTCCTCTATCTCTCCGGAGAGCAGCAGGAACTGGTCAAGGAAACCCGGATCGACGGCCCCCCCTTGCTGGTCGTCGAAGTGATCTCACCTGCCAGCGGCCGCCGGGATCGGGTCCGGAAAATGCAAATCTACCAGAAAGCAGGAGTGCGCCATTACTGGCTGGCGGATCCCGCAAACAGGACCCTGGAGTGCTTCTCCCTGCAGGGCGGCCTTTACGCCCTGGCCGCCTCAGGCATGGATGACGATCTGATCAAGCATCCTGAATTCAAAGGGCTCGCTATCGATCTGTCGATATTATGGCGAAGCTAGAAGCCGGCAGCGTTAAGACGGCTATCGGCCAATGTTAAGCGTCTCTTTAACCGTTGCCATTTTTTAGGGTGAGGCGGGCTGCACATCTGGCGGTAAGCTGATATTCAATTGTACAAGCCTCCAGGAGCTGCAGCCTCACGGGCAACCCGGCGTGATATAATCGCGCTTGTAGAACCGTACCACTCCCCTTCCGCAGTAAACAAGGAGCCGCCGCTACTCTTCGATCTCGATCTTGCGCAGGGGCCGGCGGTGCAGAAAATCGTACATCAGCGGCACCACCAGCAGGGTCAGCAAAGTGGCATAGGTGAGCCCGCCGATAGCCACCACCGCCATGGGCTGGGTCATCTCCGCGCCGCTGCCCATACCGAGAGCGATGGTGCTCATCGCCAGAATCGTGGTCAAAGCGGTCATGACGATGGGGCGGAGGCGGACGCTGCCCGCTTCAAGCAGGGCCTCCCTCTTATCCATGCCCCCCTGGCGAAGCTGGTTGACATAGTCGACGTAAACGATGCCGTTGTTCACTACAATGCCGGCCAGAACCAGGAAACCGAGCATCGCCGTAACAGAAAGAGCCAGGCCGCTTACCCAAAGCAGCAGCAGGCCGCCGGTAAAGGCCAGGGGCAGGGTGAAAAGAATGATAAAGGGTGAGAGCAGGCTCTGAAACTGGGCCACCATGATCAGGTAGATAAAGATCACCGCCAAAATGATCATCAGGGCGATATCGTTCAGCGCACTGGTGATCATCTCGTTTTCCCCGGCTATCTCCACCGTAAAGCCCGCCGGGGGGGTATAGTCAGCCAGCTTTTTTTCCAGCTCCCGGCTGACCAGACCGATATTGTAGCCCTCGTCGAGAGAGGCGGTCACGCTCACCTGGCGGGACTGGTTCTCCCGCGCAATGGCGGCGGGGGTCGCCGCCTCGCTGATCTGGGCGATATCGCCCAGAAGCACCTTTTTCTCCTCCCCCTCCGGGTCGGTTACCGTTAAGGAAAGCTCGCCCAGCTCTCCCCGGGTAAGGCTCTCCTGCTGAGCACCGATGACGATGACGGGGTATTCATCGCCGCCGGCAGCGTGCAGCGTGGTGGATTCCACCTTACCCGCGAGCCTGGCGGCGACATCCTGGTAGATCTGTGCCGCGGTGAGCCCTTCCCGCATCGCCGCATCCCGGTTGATGGTGATGCGGGTTTCGGTAGAGCCGCCTTCGCTGCC
>JAAZIE010000101.1 GCA_012510305.1 Bacillota bacterium
GATCAAAATTAAACCGCGGAACAAGCTGCGGAAACAGCGTCATCAGCGTGTGCGCACCAGGGTTCACGGCAGCGCGGAGCGCCCCCGCTTAAATATCTTTCGAAGCAACAAGCATATTTATGCTCAGCTGGTCGATGATCAGGCCGGGCGGACCCTGGTGGCTGCCTCCAGCCTTGATCCCGGATTGAGCGAAAATTCAACGCGGGGCAGCGATGTGGCCGCAGCCGGGAAAGTGGGCGCCCTGCTGGCACGGCGTGCTTTGGAGGGCGGGATAAAAGTGGTGGTTTTTGACCGCGGCGGCTATCGTTATCACGGCAGGGTAAAGGCTCTCGCCGAGGCTGCACGCGAAGAAGGGCTTGAGTTTTAAGTGAGAGGGGGGATGGCAGGAGTGTCCAGAAGTGATTCAGCCCAGGAGCTGTCTGAAAAGGTAGTGAAGATCAACCGGGTGGCAAAGGTAGTCAAGGGAGGCCGCCGCTTTAGTTTTAGCGCCCTCGTGGTAGTGGGCGATGAGAAAGGGCGCGTCGGGACCGGGTTGGGCAAGGCCGGAGAGGTGCCGGAAGCGATCCGCAAGGGGATCGAAAATGCAAAGAAAAACATGTTCCGTGTACCGATGGTCGGGACAACGATCCCGCATTCCATAGAGGGCCGGTTTGGCGCCGGGAAGGTGCTGCTCAAGCCGGCTTCCGAAGGAACCGGTGTTATCGCCGGCGGTCCCGTGAGAGCGGTTTTGGAACTGGCCGGGGTAAGAGATATTCTTACCAAGTCGCTCGGTTCGTCCAACGCGATAAATGTGATTAATGCAACCGTGCAAGGGCTAAAATCTTTGAAAATGGCCGATGAGGTCAGTGCCCTGCGCGGTATTGATGAAGCCAAACTGCTCAACTAAGGAAAGGGAGCGGCAATGAAGAAAAAATTGAAGATCACCCTGTTGCGCAGCCCCGTGTCCCGGCAGCCCAGGCAGCGCCGCACTTTGCGCGCACTGGGGTTGACCCGGGTGGGCCAGACAGTGGAGCAGGAGGATACACCGGTCCTGCGGGGAATGCTTGATGTGATCGCTTTTATGGTTAAGGTGGAGGACAGTGTTGAAGGAGGTGCCCCGGATGCGTCTGCATGAGTTATCTCCCCCGAAGGGAGCCGGAAAAACGGGCAAAAGAAAGGGTAGAGGCCCCGCATCAGGCCTCGGCAAGACTGCCGGCCGGGGGCAAAAAGGTCAGAAATCCCGTTCGGGATCAAAGATTCGCCCCGGTTTTGAAGGCGGCCAGACCCCGCTGTTTCAACGGCTGCCCAAAAGGGGTTTTACAAATATCTTTAAGCAGAAGTGGTCTGTGATCAACCTGGCTGCGCTGAACCGGTTTGACGATGAAACCACCGTGACACCGCAGCTGCTCAAAGAGGCGGGCCTGCTCAAATCGCTGCAGAACCCCCTGAAAGTTCTGGGTGACGGGGAGCTGGAGCGCAGGCTGGTAGTGCAAGCACATCGTTTCAGCAAACAGGCAATGGCGAAGATCGAGGCGGCAGGCGGAAAAGCTGAGGTGATCTGATTTGTTTGAAACCATTGGCACGGCGTGGCGCATTAAAGAACTGAGAGACAGGATCCTTTTTACCCTGGCCATGTTTGTCGTCTTTCGGGTGGGCTCGGCGATTCCGGTCCCGGGGGTGGACGCCGGCCAGCTGGCCAAGTTTTTTCAGGAGGATACCATCTTTGGTTTTTTGAATATACTGGGGGGCGGGAGCCTGGAAAAATTCACCATATTCGCCCTGGGGATCATGCCCTATATCAACGCCTCCATTATCATGCAGCTGTTAACGATTGTAATACCCCAGTTCAAAGACTGGAGCCAGGACTCCGACGGCAAAAAAAAGCTTTCTCAGCTGACCCGGTACGGCACCGTTTTCATTGCGGTGACCCAGGGGATCGGCTACTCTTTTATTATCTCCCAGGCGGTTGCCGAGAAAACTTTTCTCACTTATTTTATTATTGTCCTATCCCTGACTGCCGGGACCTCCTTTCTCATGTGGATGGGCGAGCTGATCACCGAGAAAGGCATCGGCAACGGGATATCGCTGTTGATCTTTGCCGGGATCGTGGCCGGATTTCCCAGCGGGGTCTTTATCATTGCGGAGCAGGTTAAAACGGGCCAGGTTCCCATTTACCTGGTGCTCCTGATCGTGGCTGTTCTTTTGATGTTGATCGTGGGTATTGTCGCTATGGACCAGGGACAGCGCCGTATCAGCGTGCAGTACAGCAAGCGCATCGTCGGGCGGAAGATGTACGGCGGACAGGCTACCCATATCCCGCTAAAAGTGAATATGGCCGGGGTGATCCCGGTGATCTTCGCCTCGGTGCTCCTGGCTTTCCCCCAGAGCATCGCCCAGTTTATCAAGCATCCCTGGGCTGAAGCGGCGGCCAAGAGCCTGGGCTGGGGCAAACCCCTGTTCACCTCGCTTTATGTTTTGTTGATTATTTTGTTTAGCTATTTTTATACAGCGGTGCAGTTTGATCCCTTCCAGGTGGCCGGCAATATCCGCAAGTACGGCGGCTTTATTCCCGGTTTGCGGCCCGGAAGGCCTACGGCGGAATACCTGGGGAAAGTGATCTCGCGGCTGACCACGGTGGGCGCTTTTTCACTGGCCTTTATCGCTGTATTCCCCATTATCCTGCAGGGGTCTACCGGGGTGCAGCTTACCTTTACCGGGACCGGCTTGATTATTGTGGTCGGTGTGGTTCTGGAGACGATGAAACAAATTGAAAGCCACATGCTCATGCGCAGCTATCGTGGATTTATGAAATAGGCGGTTATGCAGATGATCAAGATAAAATCAAAAAGAGAGATCGCCCTGATGCGCGATTCAGGCAAGATAGCGGCATCGGTTTTGCTGGAACTGGGAGAAGCCGCTCAGCCCGGGGTGACCACGGCCGAATTGGATAAGCTGGCGGAAAGGTTGATCCGCAGCGCCGGCGGCGAACCTGCATTTTTAGGTTACCAGGGTTTCCCCGCCTCCATTTGCGCTTCGATCAACAGCGAAGTGGTTCACGGTATCCCGGGGTTGCGCCGGCTTGAAGAGGGAGATATAATTAGCATTGATCTGGGTGTGGTATGGAAAGGTTATTACAGCGACACTGCTGCCACTTTCGGGGTTGGTCGGATCAGTCCCCAGGCCGGGCGGTTGATCGATGTAACCAGGCAATCCCTGGAGAAAGGCATCGAGGCCATGCGTGCCGGGGGGCACCTCTCTGATATCTCCCATGCTGTCCAGAAACATGTAGAGGCAAGCGGATATGCGGTGGTCTACAGCTATGCCGGGCATGGTATCGGCACCGAAATGCATGAAGAACCGCAGGTGCCAAATTTTGGCCCTCCCGGCCACGGCCCAAAGCTGCAACCGGGAATGGTGCTGGCAATTGAGCCCATGGTTAACGCAGGCGGCGCAGCGGTGGAGGTGGCCGGTGACGGATGGACCGTGCTGACCAAAGACCGGAGCCTCTCGGCTCATTTTGAGCACAGCGTTGCTCTTGGTAAAGAAGGGCCGGAGATCATGACCATCCTTTGACCGGTGAAAGGGGAGGCGCAGCGGTGGAGGAGCTTAAGCCCGGACAGATCGTCCGTTCCAAGGCGGGCCGGGATAAGGGAAGGCGCTACCTGGTAATAAAAGTGCTCAGCCCGCGGGAAGTTCTTCTCTCCGACGGGCGCAGGCGGCCGCTTGCCCGGCCAAAAAAGAAAAATGTAGCTCACCTGCAGGCTTACTCAAAGCGGGTGGAAATTGAAGAGCTGATTAGGAGCCAAAAATTAACGGACAGCCAGGTAAAAAAATATCTTTGTGAGCTGGCGCCGCAGGAGGAGGTTTGAGCAGCCGGTGACCAAGAAAAAAGATGTTGTGGAGATGGAGGGGAGGGTGGTGGAGCCTCTCCCCAACGCCATGTTCAGGGTAGAGCTGAAAAACGGACTCAAGGTGCTGGCTCATGTTTCAGGCAAGATCCGCATGAATTTTATCAGGATACTCCCCGGAGATCGGGTGCTGATCGAGCTGTCACCCTATGATCTCACCCGGGGGCGGATTACCTACCGCTACAAGTAAGGAGGCTCACTGAAGATGAAAGTCAGACCCTCGGTAAAGCCGATCTGTGAGAAATGTAAAGTAATCCGGCGCAAGGGTAGGGTAGTGGTGATCTGCCCAAATCCCAGGCATAAACAAAGGCAGGGTTAAAGCAAAGGTATAGAAATGCATAACAAGGGGAAATCTAGCCCTGTTTAGCTTTTTTTCCCCGGGGGAGGTGTACTGAGATGGCGAGGATAGCAGGTGTTGATTTGCCGCGGGATAAACGGGTGGCGATAGCGCTGAGCTATATTTACGGAATTGGGCGCAGCCAGGCCGTTAGTATCCTGGCAACTACCGGGGTCAATCCCGATACCCGGGTGCGCGATCTAACCGAAAATGAAGTTAACCTTTTACGGGACTGTATCGATAAAAACTGTAAAGTTGAAGGTGATCTGCGCCGCGAGATGGCCATGAATATCAAGCGCCTGGTGGAGATCGGCTGCTACCGGGGGATCCGTCACCGGCGCGGTTTGCCTGTACGGGGGCAGGCCACCAAGAACAATGCCCGTACCCGGAAAGGGCCCCGGAAAACTGTAGGGGTAAGACGCGGCAAGTAAAGCCGCGCCGCTCGACGAAGGGAGGAGGAAAAGCTTGACCAAAAAAAAAGGAACCACCCGGCCCCGGCGCCGGGAGCGAAAAAATATCGAACACGGGATTGCGCATATCCGGTCGACGTTTAACAACACCATTATCTCGATCACCGATGTCAACGGCAACGGTGTGGCCTGGTCCAGTTCGGGCAATGTGGGCTTCAAGGGATCGCGTAAATCGACCCCCTTTGCCGCCCAGCTGGCTGCCGAAGCGGCGGCGAAAGCGGCGATGGGACACGGCATGCGGCAGGTAGAAGTTTTTGTAAAAGGACCGGGTTCAGGCAGGGAGGCGGCGATCCGCTCGCTGCAAGCGGCCGGCCTGGAGGTAAACACGATCAAAGATGTTACCCCCATACCGCATAATGGCTGTCGTCCGCCCAAGAGGCGGCGGGTTTAAGATGGATCTGCGCGTAGAATCAAAGGAAGCGCTTAACCGAGTTGAAGAAGGAGGTGCAGCTACATTCCATGGCACGTTATAGAGATGCGGTATGTCGTTTATGCCGCCGTGAAAGAAATAAGCTCTACTTGAAAGGTGATCGCTGCTATACTGACAAGTGCAGTTTGACCCGTAAAGGCTACCCGCCCGGTGAGCATGGGCAATCCCGCCAAAAATTTTCAGAGTATGGCCAGCAGCTCCGGGAAAAACAAAAAGCCAGGCGGATCTACGGGATCCTGGAACGCCAGTTTCGCCGTTATTTCCGGGAAGCCGACCGGCGCAAGGGTGTTACCGGGGAGATTCTTTTACAAATGCTGGAAAGCCGGATTGACAACGTCGTTTACCGGATGGGCTTTGCCCGCTCCCGGGCAGAGGCGCGGCAAATGGTCAACCACGGCCACTTCCGGGTGAACGGCCGGAGAGTGGATATCCCGTCATACCTGACCAGGCCGGGAGATGAAATTGCCCTGCGTGAAAAAAGCCGTAATTTATCAGTTTTTAAAGAGCTCCGTGAATCTGCCGGTGCCGGGAGCGTTGTGGACTGGATCGAAGTAGATCTGGAAAAAATGCAGGGGCGGGTTATCCGGATGCCCCAGCGGGAAGAGATCGATGTTCCCCTGGAAGAACACTTGATTGTAGAGCTGTACTCGCGTTAAACAGTGCGCCCTCAACACTATCACTTAAGGAGGGTTGACCAAGGATGACTTTTGAATTTGAAAAGCCTAAAATAGAATACATCGAGGAAGATGACCGGTTTTCTTACGGCAAATTTATTGTGGAACCGCTGGAAAGGGGTTACGGGATTACCCTGGGAAACGCCCTGCGGCGGGTGCTTCTCTCATCGTTACCCGGAGCGGCGATCACGAGTGTGAAATTTGATGGCGTGCTCCATGAATTTTCCACCCTGCCGGGGGTGCTGGAAGATACAATTGAGATCATCCTCAATTTAAAATCTGTCTCGATGAAAATTCAAGAGCCGGGCCCGCAGGTTCTGGTAATTGATGCGAACAGTCCCGGGGTGGTCCGGGCCAAAGATATCCAGGCGCCGGCGGGAGTGGAGGTATTGAACCCCCAGCTGGCGATCTGCACCCTTGAAGAAGAGGCCCGGGTCTACATGGAGATGACGGCGATGAAAGGCCGCGGTTATGTCCCGGCCGAGCGATACAAGACCCCGCAGCAACCGATCGGGGAGATCCCCGTCGACTCTATATTTTCACCCATTCGCAAGGCCAATTACCGGGTAGAGGATACCCGGGTGGGCCAGGTTACCGACTACGACAAGTTAACCCTGGAAGTATGGACCGATGGAAGCATTAAACCCGATGAAGCGGTCAGCCAGGCTGCGCGGATACTGGGCAAACGGATCGCTATATTTATTGATCTTACCGAAGAGATCGATGAGGTCGATCTGGAAGAAGAAAAGGAAGAAGAGGATCGCGAAAAGAAGCTGGAGATGACCGTGGAAGATCTCGATCTTTCGGTGCGCTCCTACAATTGTCTCAAGCGGGCCGGCATAAACACCGTTGGTGAACTGGTTGCAAAAACAGAAGAAGAGCTGATGAAAGTGCGCAACCTCGGTAAAAAATCATTTGAAGAAGTTGAGCGGAAGCTGGAAGAGCTGAAC
>JAAZIE010000012.1 GCA_012510305.1 Bacillota bacterium
ACGGCAGCAAGAACAAGGTCAAATACACCAAGCAAACCCTGGGTAAAGGGGTTTTGCAGAAGCTGAACAAGGCCGGCACCGCGGCGGCGCTGAAGAAGGTGGTCAACGCCCACGCCAAGGAGATCGGCCTCGACCTGGCTGCCTTCAAGAAGCTGGGCAGCTCCGATCAGAACGCCGCCTTGAAAGAGGTTCTCTCCAAAAAACCAAAAAGCGGTTATGCCTCCCTGGCCAAGTTTCGCAGCACCTTCAACAGCGCGGTGACGGCGGCGCTCACGCCGGCCCGGAAAAAAGCGCTGCAGGCGATCAACGGCGCCTCCACCGGAGCCAAGATGAAGCAGGCCCTGCGGAAGCACGATGCCGTCCTGGGGCTCAACCTGGACCGGTACAAGCTCTCCGACTCGCGGCAGAACACTCTCGCCTCCCGCCTGGTGAAGCTGAGGCCCTTCAAATCCAGAAAAGAGCTGCGGCGGATCCTGCAGACCACGGTCGTCTCGATCCGCTCCGGGTTCAAAATTGAGTACAAGCGTTACAATTATACCCTGAAGACGATGCTGGAGAAGCAGATGAAGGTGAAACCGCAGACCGATCTTTACGGGGGCGGCTGGAAAAATGCGAAGAAAGATGATGTGCAGAGCCAGCTCGACCCGCTGAACATTATCAAGATCAGCTACAGCCAGTCTTTCCCCGCCGATCACCTCTTCCAGTTCCTGCTGCTCTCCGGGAGCGCCGGGACCACGGCGGCGGATCTGAACAAGATCCTGAAAAATAAGGGAACCCTGCACAAAACGGGCAGTAGCTTTCTTAAAGCGGGGCAGAATAACAAGATCAACGAGATCTTCCTGGTCTCCCTGGCGCTGCATGAAAGCGGTAACGGCACCAGCGCGCTGGCCCGGGGCTACGATGTGCTCGACAAGGACAAGCTCTACCCCGGGGGAGGGCACCAGTACAGCCGTGAAGCGCGGGTGACCGCCAACTCCCTAAAAGTGCGGACCAAGCCCACCACGGAGGGCAAAGAGCTGGCCCAGGTGAAGAAAAACGATGTTTTCACCATCCTGGATGAAAAGAAGGGGGAGAAGGGCACCAAGGAAGGCACCGAGGGGCCCTGGTACAAGATCAAGGCAAAAGGGGTGGAGGGCTGGGTTTGCGGGAAATACGTCAATGTTTCGGTTTTTGTCAAGGTCTACAACATGTTCGGGATCGGGGCGGTCGATAGCAGTCCCACCAAAAAAGGCGCCGAGCGGGCTTACCAGGAGCGCTGGTTTACCCCCGCAAAGGCGATCCTGGGCGGGGCCAAGTTCGCCTCGGAGCGGTATGTGAACCACCCCTCCTATCACCAGGACACCCTCTACAAGATGCGCTGGAACCCGGGTTCCCCGGCCACGCACCAGTACGCCACCGATATCGGCTGGGCCTCCAAGCAGGTTTCACGGATCAGGGGCTACTACGACCTGGTGGATAAATACACCCTTACCTTCGAGATACCCCGCTACAAGTAAGCACCGGCGTTTTTTGAAAGCGCCGGTGCAACCCGATTATTTTTGCTTTCTTCAGGGCTTTGCCGGCTGCCCGGTCCCTGTGCGCCCCATGTTGCGAGAAACGACCTCTCTTCGGTTACCGGAAGCGAAGCGGTTAATATTCTGCGCAGGGCTAGCGGGGGATTCCTCTTTGAATGAGCCTGAGGAAGCGCGGCGAGCTGAGCAGCAGGACCAGGGTGCCGCCGGCCAGGGTGCCGATGAGCACGGCGGCGCTGAAAGCGGAGGGCAGCAGGGAGCGGGTGGCTCCGAGCAGCAAACCCACCAGCACCAGGGAAACGGTTTCGCGGTAACGGCGGTAGAGCGCCGCAAGCAGGCGGGCGAGGACAAAGATACCGAGGAGGCCGCCGGCGCTGAAAACAGCCAGCTTCAGCCATTCCCAGCTGTTCACCGCTGCGATCATCTCGTCGTAAAGATTCATCATCACCAGGGTGGAGCTGCCGGAGATACCGGGCAGGATCATCGTCGCCGCGGCGAAAGCGCCGGCGATAAAAAAGTGGTGGTGCGAGCCTGCCGGAAGGGCGGTCCACCCCGGCGCCGGGTTGCTGAAGACAAACCAGGCCGCGGCGAAGGCGGCCAGCGCCGCAAGGACGCTCCAGGGCCCGGGCCTGGTGATTTTTCCTTTAGGGGCGAGGAGCGGCCGCACAGAGGCGAGCACCATGCCCAGGAGGAAGGCCGAAAGCAGGTCATGATGATGTTCCAGAAGATAACCGACAGCCCTGGCCCCGGCGAGGGCGCCGGCGGCGGCGCCGCAGAGGTGCGGCAGGTACGGCTTCAGGCGGAAGCAGGCCAGGTCGCCGACAAACTGCTCGTAAAATCCGAGGAGCAAAATCACCGTCCCGGCGCTCAGCCCGGGCAGGATAAAAGCGATACCGATGGCTATCCCCTGGAAAAAGTGAAGCAGCACCGTTCCGGCCCCCCTTCAGGCGATCGATCTCTTGAGGCATCCTGGATCTATTCGCCCGCCGGCAGCGGTTTCCTTTTTAAATAATATTTTGAGAGTAAAATAAGGGTAAGCAAAAGCCGCTCAACGGACAGGGGGTTCAATATGGAGGCGGAAAAACAGAGATCCCAAACAAATATTGCACGGGTCGAGCTTGAGGGGGGGATTCAGCGTATCGGGGTGCTCTCGGATACGCACATACCCGCCCGCGCCCGCTGCCTGCCGCCGGAGCTCTTCAGGCGGCTGCAG
>JAAZIE010000102.1 GCA_012510305.1 Bacillota bacterium
GGATAAATGCCGCCCAGAGGAGGGCGAAGGGCAGGATCATCACTGCACCGGCATAGGGTGCAAAGAAAAGCGGTTTAAAAAAGATGAGCATCTGAAATACGTTTTTGGCCACATGAACCCCCAGGGTCGTCCAGATCACCGCCATCGGCAGGACCAGCGGCCGGTAGTCCCGCAGGCCCATGACCTGGGCCAGCCCCTTTGCGCCGCAGTAAAGGTAGACCGCCACCTCCACGAAGAGGCCGAAACCCCAGGAGAGGATCGCCAGGGCCTCCACCCTCTCCACAAATTCGCTGAGCGCCACAACCCGGACTACGCTGAAAAAGGGGTAAACCAATCTTTGTGCAGGCTTCGGCCCGATGATCGCCGTGGTGATCAGAACGATGGGGATGAGGACGGCGCTGGCTCCGGCCAGGGCCGCCAGGGCGCTTTTTAAAGCCCTTTTGGGCTCGTTAACCGCGGGTACGAGCATGGTCAAAACCAAAAATTGCGACGTCACCGCCACCGGGGTCACCGCCCCCCTCAGGACGGGGCCCCAGCCCCGGGAAAAAACGGGTTCGAGGTTGAAAAGCATATTATCCAAAAGAGGCAGCGGTAACAGCAGGGTGCCGACGATCATCAAAAGGTAAATCGGGAAGAGCAGGTCGGCGGCTCTGCCGATGACCTCGATCCCGGCATAGGCCGCGGCGGCCGAGGCGATCACCATGGTGGCGATCAAAAATACCGCCGGCGTCTCCGTGAGAAAGCCGGTAATGAGCATATCGGCATAAATGCGCACCTCCGTTGCCGCTATGTGCAGTAAGATCCACAGGATCACCAGGGCCAGGGCTTTTCCCGGCCAGCGGCCGAGCAGCTTTTCGCTGTACTGGGCCAGGGTTAAATCCGGGAAGCGGGTGCCCAGGCCGCCAAAGAAAATCAGCAGCAGCGCCGCCGGGAAGAATTGGATAACTGCAGAGATCCAAGCGTCCTGGTAAGCATCGGCGGTAGTCACCACCGGTAGGAAAGCGACGGCAATATTGCAGCGGATCATGAAAAGGATGAAAAAAAGCTGGCGGTTGGCGATCTTCTCTTTGGGTATTGTCAGCTGTCTTCATCCTCCTCCCCCGGATCTTCTCCCGGCTCCGGTTCCTGCCCGGCGGGCTGGCGCAGCGGTTCGCGCCCGCCGGTGAGCTTGGGCCGGCTGCGCATCCCCCACCACCAGGTTCGAACGACGGAATCCTTTAAGTCGGCTAGAACCAGCGGGGCGAAAGGAGCAAGGTAGGGCATCCCGAAAGAGCGCAGGCTGCAGAGATGAACAATGGCCAGCAGCAGGGCAAACTGCACTCCAAAAAGGCCGAAAACAGCGCCGAGGATGGTGAAGACAAAACGGAGCAGCCGGAAAGAAGCACCCAGTGAAAAGGCGGGCGTGGTGAAACCGGCGATGGCGGTGGTCGCTATGATAATGACCACGCCGGGGGAGACCAGGCCGGCGCGGACGGCGGCATCGCCCAGGATCAGGGCGCCGACGATACTGATCGCCGGCCCGATGGCCGGCGGCAGGCGGAGCCCCGCTTCGCGGAGCATTTCGAAGATCAGATCGAGGAGCAGCATCTCGGCGATTACCGGGAAGGGAACCCCCTCGCGGGAGCTGCTGATACGCAAAAAAAGATCTGTGGGGAGCAGCTCCTGGTGAAAGGTAACGATGGCGACATAGATGCCCGGCAAAAGCGTGGATACAAAAAGAGCGGCGTAGCGCAGCATCCGGATAAAGGCGCAGATGGCGGGCACCTCAAAATAGTCGTCAGGGGATTGCATGAGCATGGCCAGTTCGGTGGGGGCGATCATGGCAAAGGGGGTGCCCTCCACCATGATCGCCACCCGCCCTTCCAGCAGGGCGGCGGTGACCTTGTCCGGCCTCTCGGTGCGAAAAAGCAGCGGAAAGATGGTGTAGGCGTTGTCTTCAATATAATCTTCAATGTAACCGGTGCCGAGGACGGCGTCGATATCGATCTGCTGCAGCCGGGAGCGCACTTCGCGGAGCAGCTTTTCCCGGGCCAGGCCTTTAAGGTAGAGGATCACGATCCCCGTGCGGCTTAACCGGCCCAGGGTGATCGTCTCGATCCACAGCTGGGGGATAGGCAGGCGCATACGGATAAGTGAAGTATTCACCTGCAGGTTTTCGATAAAGCCGTCGCGCGGCCCCCGCAGCACGGTTTCATTTTTGGGCTCTTCGACCTGCCTGGTTTTGGGCTGCCGCGTGTCACAGATCAGCGCTTCCGTGCTCCCCTCCAGGAAAACTGCGCCGGCGCCGCGAGAAATTTCGGAGAACAGGTCGGCGATGTTTTTTACCGTGCTCAGCTGGTCGGAGATGAGCAGCTTCTCCCGGGCCATCTCCAGCCCCCGCCCCTTTTTCAGGGTGATTTTTAGCCTTGCGGGTTCATGGACCAGGGAGCGGACGATCTCCTCGGAGGATCTTTTATCGGTGAGCCCCTCCAGGTAGATCAAGGCTCCCGGCAGGCTGCCCGCCTTAAAGCGGCGCACCGTAAGATCATAGCTGTTGCCGCCTGCTTCCCGGATTGCTTTTAGATCGCGTTTAAGGTTGCCGGTGAACATTTCCCGGGCGGCTTTTTCCTGCAGCGAACTGAGGTCCTCCGCCTCGCCTTGCTCCCGGGTTCTCCGGCCCATGCCCAGTCTCCCTTTTATCCAGTTCAGCAAAAGCAGTCCCCCTCGCTTTATAGCTTCCTGCTTAATTAAAATAATATGTAAATAAAAAACCGGTTCAGGGGAAAATGGCTGTCAAAGTAAAGGACAAAATGTTAAACTATTTTACAAGGGAAGACAGTTGCATCCGGCGAATTACGCGCCTGAGAGGGGGCGGTTGCAATGAAAATAGTGGTGCTGCAAGATTACAGCTCTTTAAGTAAACATGCTGCCGCGCTGGTCAGCGAATTCATTCAGAGAAGGCCGGCGGCAGTGCTGGGGCTGGCCACCGGTTCCACTCCGCTGGGCCTTTACCGCGAGCTGGCGGGGATGGTGCGGCGGGGCCGGGTTGATTTTGGCAGGGTCACCACCTTCAACCTCGATGAATATTACCCCATTTCGAGAACAAATCCACAGAGTTACTATTGCTACATGCGCCGGCACTTTTGGGGCCCCCTGGGGATTGCTCCCGGCAGGGCTCATATCCCCGACGGTAACCCCGCTGATGCAGCCGCCGCCTGCCGTGATTACGAATTGAAGATACGGCGGGCCGGCGGGATGGACCTGCAAGTTTTGGGGATCGGGATCAACGGCCATATCGGTTTTAACGAACCCGGGCCCCGGCTCACTGCCGAAACTCATCTCGCCTCCCTGTCGCCGGAGACCATCTCCGCCAACAGCAGGCATTTTGAAAAGGCCGCCGATGTTCCCCGCAGCGCTATCACCATGGGCTTGGGGACGATCATGAGAGCCCGCGAAGTACTACTTTTGGCATCGGGGAAAAGCAAGGCCCGGGCGATTGGAGAAACAATCAGGGGCGGGCTGACGACCGCGGTGCCGGCCTCGCTGCTGCAGGCTCATCCCCGGGTTACGGTGATGCTGGACCGGGAAGCGGCTCTTTGTCTTCGCCGGGGATAAATCAATTTACAATTCAGTGCTGCTGCTATGGCCCGGCCGGTTGGAGCCGGGCCATACTGTTTGTGTTTCATAATTGATTAACCGATTGATCGGCGGTGCATATAATAAAGCGGGTGAGAGAAGTTACCATTATTTCTGCAACCCGCCGTTTAATTTTTTATTCATTTCAATATTGAAAGGAGGTTTATTTCATGGTCAGACATTACCGCAGTTCCGGCACACCCGGTGATTACGAGGCTTTTTCGCTTTCCGGGAAGGGGAAGAAAGGGGGCCGCGTACCCGGGCACTGCCCACCCGGTTTTCAGGGACGCTATACGGTAGTTTCCGGCGATACCATGTATTTTATTGCCCAGCGTTTTGGGGTGAGCCTGGAAGCTTTGATCGCGGCAAACCCGCAGATATCCGATCCCAACCTCATTTACCCCGGCGATCAGCTCTGCGTGCCCGGAGGCCCCTCCGGCGGCCGCGTCCCCAAGCACTGCCCGCCCGGTTTCCAGGCGCGTTACACCGTTACTTCCGGCGATACCATCTATTTTATTGCCCAGCGGTTTGGGGTTTCCCTTGATGCCCTTATTGCCGCCAACCCGCAGATCACCGATCCCAGCGTCATTTTTCCGGGTGATGTGCTCTGTGTCCCCGGCGCAGCGCCGCCCTGCCGTGCCCCGGTGCACTGCCCGCAGGGGTTCAAGGGCCGCTACACCGTTGTTGCCGGCGATACGATGGATAAAATTGCCCACCGGTACGGGGTTTCTCTCGATGCCCTTGTTTCCGCCAACCCGCAGATCACCGATCCCAGCATGATCTTCCCCTGTGACGTGCTCTGCGTGCCGGCTGCATCGCCGCCCTATCCGCCGCCCCACCCGCCGCCGACACCACCGGGCCGCGTCCCTGTCTCTTGCCCGCATGGTTTTAAAGGCCGTTACACAGTTATGGCCGGTGATACGATGGATAAAATTGCTCACCGGTACGGGGTTTCTCTCGATGCTCTTGTTGCCGCCAATCCGCAGATCACCGATCCCAGCGTGATCTTCCCCTGCGACGTGCTCTGTGTTCCCTGCGCCCAACCGGGACGGATTCCCAAATCCTGTCCTTCCGGGTTCAGGGGGCAGTACACGGTGCGGGAAGGCGACACCATGTTTGAGCTGGCCCAGCGTTACAGGGTTTCCCTGGAAGCCCTCGTTGCCGCCAATCCGCACATTAGCGATCCCAAAGCGATCTTTCCCTGCGATGTCCTCTGTGTACCCTGTGCGGTGAAACACAGAGAAAAGTAAGAGAGACGCCCTTTTTCCGCTCACAGGGCCCCTCCTCAAGGGGGAGGCCCTGTTTCAATTTAGGGGCGGTCGATTTGGTCATTGTGCATTCCCGTTCAAAAAAACTGGTCTTACAAATTCAGGTGATCCAGCACCTCTGTGCGCATAGCGCTTCGCTCAATGACGGTATCATGGCGCACCGGCTGGGATGCCAGGTCCAGAAGGGGGGTGGGCAGATCCAGTCCCGTGGTTTTTGCTAAAAGTGGCGCTATCTCCAGGGCAGTGCGGCCGGCAAACTGCTCCGGCGGCAGCAGCGCATGAGCTACGCTTTCCGCAAACTTAAAGGGACTGGCCGTGGAGACGATGATCGTTTTGACCCGGTCTCCGGTGGCGGCCCGGTACTTTTCGTAAACAGCCCGGGCCACGGCGGTGTGCGGATCGAGCAGGTAGCGGTGTTCCCGGTAGGTTTTGCCGATGGCGGCCAGCGTTTCATCATCAGTGGCGTAGTGGGACCAGAATAGGGCGGTGAGCGTTTTCTGAAGCGCGGCGTTCAGCCGGTAAGAACCGTTTTCCAAAAGCCGGTTCATCCACGCTCTGATCCTGGAGGGGTCACGCCCTCCCAGTTCGAAGAGCAGCCTTTCCAGGTTGCTCGATACCAGGATATCCATGGAGGGAGAGAGGGTGCGGAAAAAGGGGCGGTTTCGGTTGTAGCGGCCTTCCCGAAAAAAGTCGGTGAGGACATGATTACGGTTTGCGGCGCAGATAAGCCGGTGGACCGGCAGCCCCATCCGGGAGGCATAGAACCCGGCCAGGATATTGCCGAAATTACCGGTGGGGACGACAAAATTGACTTTCTCACCGGGTTTTAGCTCTCCGCTGCGGCGCAGATCCAGGTAAGCTGAGAAATAGTAGACCATTTGGGGCAGCAGGCGGCCCCAGTTGATCGAGTTGGCCGAGGAGAATTTCAGTCCCCGGGAGCTCATTTTATGTTTTAGGGAGCCCTCGGCAAGCAGCTCTTTGACGCCGGCCTGGGTATGGTCGAAGTTGCCGCGCACGGCGACGACATGGACGTTTTTCCCCTTTTGCGTAATCATCTGCCTTCGCTGTATCTCGCTGACCCCCTCAAGAGGGTAAAAAACAATCACTTTTGTACCGGGCACATCGCTAAACCCTTCCAGGGCAGCTTTGCCGGTATCTCCCGAGGTGGCGGTAAGGATAACTGCAGTGGTCTCCTCTCCTGTTTTTTCTGCAGATTTCCGCAAAAGGTGCGGCAAAAATTGCAGCGCCAGATCCTTGAAAGCGCAGGTGGGGCCGTGCCACAGCTCCAGAAAGTAAAGACTGTCCGTAAGCCGGTGGAGCGGGGCAATATCCGGGTGGTCAAAGCTCGTTCCCCCGTAAGCCTCCTGGACCAGCGATTCAACCTCGGCTTTGGAGAACTGCTTCAAAAAAGGATGGATAATCGCGGCGGCCAGTGCAGTGTAGCTCATGCCGGCCAGATCTTTTAAAGGGACCGGCGGCCAGGGGCCGGCGGGGATAAAAAGACCGCCGTCAGGGGCCAGCCCCGTCATGATTACCTCGGCGGCGGTATAGAGTTTATCAATACCCCGGGTGCTGTAGTAGTCCACCTGATCAAGCCTCCCAGCAGCTTTAAGATTTTGTACAGCCTGCGATCATATTATTTGTTCGCGAAATCGGGGCATACTCCTTTTTCAGCCTGCTTTTTTGCTGCCGCCCTTCAGTTGTTCTCTTAAAGCGGGCGCTGCGTGTCGAGGCCCGGTGATATCCAATAAATAACACTGCAGCCGCATACGCAACAAATGAAATCCTCCCCCAGGCCGGACGTTCAAAGGACACCGGAACCGGGTTCCAGCCCTTGCCAGTGGAGGACCGGGAAAAAAACACGGGGATATTACTTGAAAATATACTATTTTGCTGCTATACTGAATAGTGGGTAAAAAGTATATGAGAAAAAATTCACAAGCCCTGCGGCAAGCACCCGCTGTTCATAAAAACACCTGGCCCATACTCCGCTCCCATCAAATACCGTTTTTGTGCAGCACCGGCTGCGGTCAAAAAATACCGTAAATAAGATTTAAAGATGGTGCATAAGCCGGTTTTGCCGGTTAAAGCAGGTACGGATACTTTTCCGTCGGGTTCAAAAAATTGATGGGAGGCGGTTACAACGGTTAAGCGTTCCTCAGGTTCAGGCGGAAGGGGTTCTCCCCGGGAGCACAGTTTATACTCTCGCCCGTTTTTTCTGGATACCCTTGCCGGCGTTTTAAAAGCCAGGATTGCGATTGTCGATGACAGCGGCAACCTGGTTTTCTCGAGTAATTTTTTAAATACCGCCGCCGGTGCCCGGGGGAGCTCTGAGGATTCCGGTGTCTCCGGCGATCTTTTGTACCGGGTGCCGCATGTTTACCGGGAGCTGTCAGTGGGAGCAACGGTATTCGAGCCCCTGGGGTTATCCTTAAACCTGGTCCGGCTTGAAACCGGATGTTTCCTGCTCCTGGGGGAACCCTCGAACCAAAATGAACAGCGCCATTATTACCCGGCGCAAAACCTGTTTGCGGAAAAAGTATGCCGGCTCGAAGAAGATCGGAGTCAATCGGCAAGGTCGAGCTCGGAAAATATGCGGGAAAAACTGGTCTGCACGGCCGGGTTTCTAAACCGTATCAATCGCTATTTAACCAAGCCCGGCCTGCCGGGGCTCTCTTCAGCCATTGATGAGATGGACAAGCTCCTTCTTTCCGCCTTGGAGCCCGGTCATTTTGATTTTGAGTCCATGCTTGCGCTCCACGCTTCCTTTCTGCTGCTTATAACCGGCGGCGGGGGTGCTTTTGCTTTTAGCTACGAGCAGCCCCGGCAGGTGTTGACAGCCTGGTTTGGCCAACCTCGCGAAATATTGCAACCCCTTTCTGAAGAATGGAAAGAGCTCGGACGGGTGAAGGATCCCGGAATAGGTTTTGCCCGGCGGATTCCTCCCGAAATCAAGCATGGACTGAGGATAGCCTTCCGCCGGGGCAACGGTGTTTCCATCTGCCTGGGCCTGGTTGGTGACGGGGGGCTCTATCCCCAAAAAGCGCTCCATATTCTGGCCGATAAAGCCGCGGTAGTCCGGGGGCTTACTTCGCCCTCGGCGGAGTTCCGCTACAGCTGGCAGACCGTTTTTGATTCCATCGGACAGGGGATTATGGTTACAGATAGATGGGGCAAGGTTCTTTTGAGGAACAGGGCGGCCAAGGGTTTGATCAAAGAGCGGGGGCAGGATCCCGCAGTAGGGCGTCCGGTGAAAAATTACGGTTTGGGGGCACAGATCGAGGAGGCCATCTTCAGCGCCGCCGGAAACGGCTGCAGTTTTAAACAAAGGCGCTCCTCCGTCGGTGAGGGCGATTCGGCGATGCACCTGCGCTGGGAGGTGGTCCCTCTTTTGCGCCGGAATGGTCACAGCGACGGTGCCATCCTGGTATTCAGCAATATTACCGCCCCCATGCAGGTGCATCAAGAGATCCAGGAGTGGGAGAGGCTGGCCACTGCCGGAGAGGTTGCCGCCAGCTTGGGCCACGAAATTCGCAACCCCCTGGCCACAGCCAAGGCGGCGGTTCAGCTTGTCCGGTTGGACGGAACCCCGCAGAAACGGGAGGAGTTGTTGAGCAAGCTCGACCGGGAGCTGGATCGCATGAGCGATATTCTGACCAAGTTCATCAACATTGCCCGGCCCAAGCAAGAAGATCGGCTGGAACCGGTGGGCCTGGCCCTGGTTTTAAAAGAGCTGCTTTTTTTGTTAAACAGCGAAGCGGTTCTCCGAGAAATTAATCTGGTAACCGTTCTCCCCGAGAAGGATTTGGTGGTGCTGGGGTCTTCGGGCAGTATGAAACAGGTTTGTTTAAACATCGCCCGTAACGCCTTTGAAGCGATGGACAGGGGGGGGAGGCTAACCGTGTCCCTCTTTTCAAAGGAGGGCCGGGCGCATGTCCGGTTTGAGGATACGGGGCCGGGCATTCCCGCGGAGAATATCGCTGCTCTGACCAGGCCGTTTTTCACGACCAAGCGGGAGGGCACCGGGCTGGGGCTGGCTATTTCTACGTCCATTCTAAAAACAATGGGGGGA
>JAAZIE010000103.1 GCA_012510305.1 Bacillota bacterium
CCACCCCCAACCGGTCATTAAAGGTAAAAGCAGAAAAAACATGATCAAGGCAAAGTAGAAAAGGGTCGGTTCAAAAGCAGCCGGGTGCTCCAGCCGCGGATAAAAAGAGAAGGCGGCAAATCCCCGCACCCGGGCATAAACAGCGAGCAGCAGGGCTGAAAGGCTGCCCAAGAAAGAGAGGTAATCCCGGGGGCGAACCGGTTCATGGAAATAGCTGCTGCGGCGCCCGCAGCCGTAAGCCCGGGCCTGCATCGCCTCTGCAGTCTGCAGCGAGCCTTCCAGGGAAGAGATCAGCAGCAGCTCCAGCAGCCGGCCGTATTTTTGCAGCCGCCGCCGCAGGTTTCCTGAACTGAAATCAACCCCCCGCATCTGCTGCACCTCCCGGGCGCTGCCCAGCTCCCGGGCCAGCATGGGGATCATCCGCGTAGAGAGGGAGATCAGCAGCGCCGATTTCCAGGCAAACCGGGATAAAAGAGCGGTCATCTTATCCGGATGCACCTGGGTGTTGTAAAGGGAGAAAGCGGTAATTACGGCGAGCAGCCGTACCGCCATCACCGCGCCGTAACAGAGCGCTTCCAGGGTAATCGAGCGCCCGCCCGGCAGCGGCAGGGCGGGCAGGGAGAAAAGAACCGTCTCCCCCTCCCCGGAAAGCAGGGGGTTGAGCAGCATCACCAGAAGAGCAGCCCAGAGCCCCACCGCCAGGTAGGAGAGCCACCCTCTCAGGGCGCCGGAAACCGCCGCCGCGAACAAGCCCACCAGCAGCAGGCCGGCCGGGTAGAGGGGATGCTCCAGGGCCAGGGGCAGCAGCAACAGGGCCGCCAGGTAGCTCAGCAGGGCTGCCGGGTGCAGGCTCTGTAAAAAGGTCCCTTGATCTTTGAAGTCAAAGTTTTTGAACATAACCGCTTCTCCCCCAGTTGTTGGCGGCGGCAAAGAGCCCGGCTGCTCACCGGTCCCGCTGGAGCTCACTCCATTGCGGCGGCGCCTCGCCCAGCCGGTCGCTGTACCACCAGATCACGCAGTCTCCCGGCTGAACCTTTTGCCTGGCGGCAGACTGCATGATCGTCTTCCCATTTACCTGGTACATCCAGCCGGACATACCGCTGTTTTTCTGCCCCCCCACCGAGACGACGAACTCGGAGTTGTGCGAGGTCTCGTAAACCACCCCGGCAGCATCGAGCGTGTCGAGCACGGTCCCTTTACCGTAAACCCTCACGCTTGTTCCTTTAAAAATAATCTTTCCTTTTTGGCCCACAATGGCCAGGTCGACGGCGATGGCGGGCTGCTCATTTTTTGGCGGTGTCTTCTTTGAAGAACTCTTTTCCCGGGGGGGCTTCTTTTCGCTTTTTGGAGCAGCCTTTTTCGATGCATTTCCCGGCGAAGGGGTGTTATCCGGATGAGCAGGCTCGCCTTTTTTCGAAACAGGCTCTGCCGGCGCCCCCTCCGTCTGCGCCTGTTCCCGGCTCTTACCCTCACCGAGGGGCTCACTTTCTGCTTTGCCGGGCGCTGCAGAAACGTCTGCCGGGGATTTTTCTGCAGCGGAAAAGGCCTTGCTTGACTCCGGCTTGCTGCCGGTAGAATACCACAGCGGTACCGCCACCCCCACCGCCACCAGGATCACCAGTGCCGCCACGTAAAACTTTTTCACAATGATCTCTCCTTTACCCCGCCCGGCCTCTGCAGCCGGAACTTTTTTAAAAAGGGGGCGGGCAAGCTCTCCGCCCGCCCCCGGGGTTAAGTGGGTTTAACCGTCACTTTTGGATTGCTTAACGGCGGACCGTCAAGTGCAGCCGCTTATTCTTGGAGACTAAGAGGAACCCCAGGCCGATCAGGGCCAGGCCGGGCCAGGGGGCGCGCCCGCCTCCTGCTGTCTGCGGCAAATCGGTATCTTCCTCTTCTTCGCCGGAAGCCCCGGCTCCTGAACCGGGTTGCGCGCCGCGCTCCGGGCCGGCTCCGGGTTCACCGGGTTCGTAAGCGGCGGCAAGCCGCTCAAATATACTCCCGTGCACCAGGTCCCCCACCGCGAGCAGCACCTGGCAGGTGGTCATGGGGTTGCTTTCGTCGCCAAACCTGAACGAACCATCCGCCAACCGGTAGGCAAAAAGAGCATGGATGATGCTGCGGCTCCCGCCGGTCCAGGGAGCAGCCGCAGGATCTTCACCGCAGGCTGCCAGCGCCCGAATCACCGCCGCCGCCGACTCGGCACTTTCGCTGCCCCAGGAGGCGAAGCCCCCGCCCGGCTGCTGCAGGCCCTGCAGGCAGGTGAGCGCAGCCTGAACGGCTTCCGCCACCCCGCTCTCACCGCGATGGGCCGAGAGGGCGATTAAAGCCATGGCGGTCATATCGGGATCAGCCTCATCGCCAAAAAGGGTAAACCCGCCGCCGGTTAACTGCTGCTTCAAAAGAAAAGCAACCGCCCGGCCCCGGTCATACGCCTGCCCGGCCGTATCGAGAGCGATGAGCGACCAGATGTGCTCGTTGAGCCATCCTTCGCCGAAGCTGCCGCCGGCATTTTGCCTCGCCGCCAGCTCAGCCGCCAGGTTTCTCCCGCCGGCGGCGGCGGGATCCTCACCGGCGGCGATCATTCCCAAAATGGTGCCCGCATAAGCGGTTACCGCGCTCTCATCACCGAGCTGCCCGATCTTCCAGTGAGGCAACTTCCATGGTGACGCGGTAAGATCGACGCCGGCGCCCCACAGCGCCAGCACCTCTTCCCAGTGATCCAGTGCAGTGTGATTGGCGCGGTAGTAAGAGACGAGCTCCGCCAGTGCCGCATCCAGATCAACAGGATCCGGGGGAATTTGCCCCTCCAGCTCGCTCCATCCCGGAGCGGGCGCCTCAAAAGAGGTGCTGTAATACCAGAGCACCTGATCGCCTTCTTCAACGGGGCAGCTGCCCGCACCCACACTCCCGGCAATATCGTTTACGGTATAGAGCCAGCCGGCGGGGTATACCGCCGCCTGCCCGCCGACGGACTCCACCAAAAAGCCCAGCGCACCGTAATCGGTGCCCTCATAATCGACTCCGGTAGCCGCCAGGGCACCCAAAACGGTAACCCCCCAGGGGTTATCCTCCTTCACCACCACGCTGTGTGAGCCGTGTATAAGTTCGCCCCCGGAGCCGACAATAGCCACCTTGACCGTGCAATCCGCGGCACCGCCGGCAAATACCGGCACGGCCAGGAATAGAGTTAACGCCAACACTATAAACAAAATCCCCATCTTCCGAAAATGCAAGTGATCAACCTCCTCGGGTCGAAATTCTCTTCTGTTGCCGGCAGCGATGCCAAAAATCTTTATCGCCGCCCTCCGTCAATTCATCAGCAGCTCCACGGCAACAAGCGATCAAAAAGCCCCGTTCCTACGGAGGAACGGGGCCGGGGCTGCCAAAAGGGTGCCGTTGAACCAAATAGACCACCTCCCCATCTCGCGTAGAGCAGTGTGTCCGCTGGGAGCTAGCAGGTCTCCTGGCTTGGGTTCTTCCCGGCGCTGCGCCTTCCCATCAAAATATGACAGTGGCATGATGCAGGCCGGTTCCCCTCACAGTGGCGGGACCGCACCGGATTTTCACCGGTTTCCCTGTACTATTCCCTTGGATATTTAGTTTTCTAACCCAGGTTTCGCTAAAAGATCGCCAATTCCTTCTTTTATTTTATTATATTATGCTTTTACGTATAATATCGCTATGGACGCGGCATGGCGGGGCAAAGGCCACCACTGTCGTCCTGAGGGCGAAGCCCGAAGGAGCTCACGCGTCCAGGAGAAACCCCCTATAAAAACACCCGGGCTGTCTTTTTGATCGGAGCCGGACCGGCTGAGATTCTTCGCTGCGCTCAGAATGACGGGGAGGGGGAAATATGGTAAGAGCGGCCCTCCCGGGCAGCGCGGGAAGCTGTTTCAACGGGAGACCAGGTAAGACTCGCCTTCCTCTGCCAGCTCCGCTGCTTGAAAGTGTACCCGGGCTTCCTCCAGGGATAGCGCCGGCGGCAACCCAGGGTGGAGGTGGGTTAAAAGAAGCCTTTTTACCCCGGCGCGGCGGGCGATGCGGGCCGCGCCCGCGGCTGAAAGATGGTTCGCCGGAGCAGGCACGCTCTCTTTTTCCTGAAAATTGGCTTCGCAGAGAAAGAGATCGGCCCCGGCGGCAAACCCGGCCAGGCCGTCAAAATGCTCCGTGTCTCCCGAGTAAACCAAAACACCCTTTTCGGTTTCAATACGCATGGCCAGGCAGGGCAGCGAATGAACGGTCTCGACAAAGGAAAGGGCAAAGGGCCCCAAAAAAAGATCCTCTCCGGCAGCCAGGGGAACCGTTTCGAAAAGATCCTTGTAGGGCAGCCGCTTGAACTCGGCAGCCGGCTCCGGCGGCGCATGGAGCGGCAGCGGCTGCCGAAGCCGGGCGCTGCTCCGCGCGTAATCGAGGGCATAGCGCAGCACCATCAGGTCGGCCGTATGATCAAAGTGCAGATGCGAGAGCAGCACCGCCTCCAGTTCCCAGGGCTGCAGATAGTGCTGCAGCCGGCTCAACACGCCGTTGCCGCAATCGATCAGGATCCGGTATCCCGAAGCCTCCAAGAGGTATCCCGAGCAGGCGCCGCCTGCCGCCGGGTAGGGGCCGTAACGGCCGAGCACGGTCAGTTTCATCGGCAAAATCTCCTTTTCCTTTTAATTTGCAACCCGGCAGCAGCGACGGGTCCGGGCTCACCTTTTTTCGCCGCCTCCGATTGCCCCGCCCTCCCGCCGGGCTGCTTCAATGCGCTCCATCAGCGGCGGATGCGTGTAAAGCGCTGCTTTCAAAAGAGGGTGCGGCTGCACCACGGAGAGGTTGCTCCGGGCCAGTTTACAGTATAGCGAAACAAAGGGCGCCGACTCGCCGATAAGGCTGAGCGCAGTCCGGTCCGCTTCGCGCTCCAGGCTCCGGGAAAGAGCGCTTCGGGCCGGAGATACCGCCATGGAGAGCAGGGCAAAGAAAAGCAGGGCCAGCGGCAGGGCCCTGAAATCCGCATGCAGCCCCATCTTCAGCAGAACGCGGTAAAGAGCGTAAAGGGCGGCAAAGGAACCGGCCGCTCCAAGCAGCACGTTCCGCCAAAGGTGACCGTGGCGCCAGTGACCCATCTCGTGAGCGATGACGGCGAGCACCTCTTCGTCAGTGAAATTTTGCAGCAGGGTGTCGTAGATGACGATGCGCCTGGTTCTGCCCATACCGCTAAAATAGGCGTTGGCCTTGCTGGTGCGGCGGCCGGCGTCGGCAACGAGGATGCGCTCCACCCTGATGCCGGCCTTCTCGGAGAGCCCCGTGATCCGCTCCGGCAAACCCTCCCCTTCCAGATCGGTAAAGCGGTAAAAGAGCGGGTCGATGATCAGCGGATATAGATAACCGGAGAGGAGCAAAAAAAGGGTAAAGGCGATCCCGCCAAAAAACCACCACCGCGCCGGCCACCGGGTGATCAGCACGTAGAGGCCGGTAAGCGCCGCCGCCGCGATAAAAAGGCCGATGAGGGCGCTTTTGCCGTAATCGGCAAACCAGCCGGCTGCAGTCTGAAGCGATAAGCCGAAGCGGTGCTCGATGGTATAACCGCGGTAAAAATCAAGGGGCAGGCTCAAGAGGCGTTGAGCGATCAAAAAAAGCACAATATAACCGGCGGCATAAGGCAGGGCAGGATGCGGCGCCGCCTTAAAAAAGCGCATTACCAGGTAAACAGCGGCAGCCAGAAAAAGCAGGGACAGCAGCTGCTGCTGCAGCGAAATTGCAAGCCCCGCCCGCTGGTAAGCCGCCGCGCGGGTGAGAAAGGGCTCGTCAAAGAGCAAGGAAACCGCACCGTCCACCGGCACAGCCGCCAGCAGCCCGGCAAGAATAAATCCCAGGTAAAGAAGGGCGGCCGCCCCTAGAATTATCCATGCTGCAGCAACCGGCATCGCCTCTCTCCCCAGACTATTGTTCCCCCAGGCAAATAAGACAACCCGCTCTCCGGCGATCCGGAGCTATCAGCAGGCCTGCGATCACCGCCGGGATAGATGGAGCCATATCCCGAAACCTTCCCCCTGGAACCGGGAAAGATGAGGTTGGCGAGAAAGATCGTTCCCGGTCGCCTTAAAGCTTGACGGCGGTGTAGTAGATGCCCTTTTTGAGAGTAACCGGATAATTTTCTTTGTTTACCCTCAAATTGATCATACCCCGCGGGACGGAGAAAAAAACCCTCGTATCCGGCGCCGCTTGTTCGTGCAGCTTCAGCGTTACACTGCGCTTGCACAGGATCAGCTTTTCGATCTGAGCCCCGGGGAAAATATGACCGTCAGTACCGAGCAGGTAAGGCCTCTCTTCACGCGGTTCAATCTTGAGAAGGCACCTGGTTTCGTACGGAGCCAGCTCCAGCGCTGTCTCAGGGGGAAGCACAAAACAGCCCTCTTCAAAATAGGGTCCGCCGGAAAGAGCGGCGCTGCGGGGTTTGCCGGACAGGTTGGCCAGAACCAGGTAGCCCCTGCGGCGGGCGGTAAACGAAACCCGGTAGAGCCCATTTTCGTTCTCTACAGAGTGAACTGTACTTTCCACGCCCGGATAAGCGCTGCGCAAAAGCCGCAGCTGCTCCGCAGTATATGCCGATGGGTCATCGGAGAAAAAGATGAGCCCCCCAAAAAGCTGGTTGAGAATGAAAAGGGTCCGGCGCTGCGGCCGGGTGAGGCGGTTCAAGTTTACCCGGGGGGCACCGTCCCGCAGGATAAAAACGTCGGGATCGTTGCGGAAAGCACGCCGGTCGAGATGGTGCCGCCCGATCGTAGAAGCCAGCGAGTTGCCCGTGGAATAACGCTCCCGGTAAAAAAGCCCTTTCAAGGGCAGATCCCAGAAGGGGGCCACATCGGAACCGATGCGGCAGTAGTCAACCCGGCCCATCGCCGGCCCCAGGGGGACACCGCAGCCCAGAAGGGTGCTTCCTTTGGCCTGGGCCCGGATAAATTCCATCGCCTCGGTCATCACCGCACCGCGGGTTTTCCCCTGCCGGGGCAGCAGGGCTACGGCATAAAGAAAATCGAGTTTAAAGAAGCGGTAGCCCCAATCATCCTGAAGCAGCCGAAAAACCCGCTGCAGGTGTTCCTGAAAACCGGGCGCATAAAAATCGAGAGCATAAAACCAGCCGCTCCAGCCGGGGTTGTAGCCTGCCTTTACCGGCCTGCCCCCGCTGTCGCGCAGCAGCCATTCTTTTTTCTCCTGGAAAATGCGCGAGCGGCGTTCGCAGATGAAAGGCGCCAGCCATAGTCCCGGTTGAAAGCCCCCTTTGCTGATGGCGCCGGCAACGCTTTTCATCCCCGAGGGAAATTTTTCATTACACTTCAGCCAGTCACCGATAGCGCCCTGCCAGCCGTCATCTATCTGAATACAATCAAGGGGCAGGGCCAGGCGGGCGATCTCGTTCAAGTTATGCCTGATATCCTCTTCCGTGACCCGCGTGAAATAGTTGTACCAGCTGCACCAGCCGGTGATGCGGGGGGAAGGGCTTAGGGAGAGTCCCGCTGCTTTGAAGTACTCGTCCAGCACCGCCCGGGGCTTCCCCCTGCCCATGTAAAGGCGCAGCAGGGGATAACGGTCGCGGGTAAGCGCTCCTTCGCAATCACGGTAAACAGCCAGCCAGTCACGGTCATAGTTATATTCAAAAAGGGTATAGCCCGCCCTTTCATCCAGGGAGCCCACCAGGGTGATTTCGTCTTTGCCGGTGATAAAGTAGGTATAGGTCCAGGAATGGAGGTGGCCGCGCCGCCCCGAATAGCGGTAAAACCGGTAGTCACCGTAGGGCCCCAGAACCGGGTTTGCCACCCGGGGCAGTGGAGGAAGGCGCTCGGCAGGGAACATCTCTTTGCTGCAGCTCCAGGACTGGAACCCGTTGACCATCATTTTTTTACTCCCCGCCAACGAGGGTTCCAGCTCCAGCTTGAAATGCAAAAGCTCTATAGGCTCAACAGTTTCAAGATCCACAAAAAACCGCCGGCCATATTTTAAACCGGAGCTGTCGATATCCAACCTGGCCGCGGGTTCACCCGCAGTCTCGCCGCTAAAATGGGAGGCCAGTTTTAAATCGCGGTGAAGATAGCCCAGTTCAACACGAGAAAACAAGTTAAACCCCTGCCTTTCTCACCATTTTCCCCCAAAGAGAAGGCCCGCCAATAGCCTGACTTAAAAGAATAGTTCGCCTCTTGACTCAAAACTTCCTGCCGTGGGCAAAAGGCTCTTTTTGCTGTATTCTTGCTCTTGCGGTACCAGATGCGACAGCGTCGCCTATTGATTTAAATGTAGAAGCTATTGAAACATTTACCGTAATATGTTATTATTTATCCGTATTATCCACAAACCTTGTCCGTTAAGGGGGTTTTCTTCTATGGCTACCCGTCCCTGGCTTGATCGCTATCCTGTACAGTGGGATCTTGATTGCCCTGAATTATCTCTTTACCACTACCTCAAGCAGACAGCCGAAGAGCATCCGGAGCAGATCGCGCTTATTTACAGCGATAAACAGATCTCTTACAGGGAAATGCTTGCCCATATTGACCGGGTGGCCGCCGCCTTCGCGGCGATGGGCCTCCAAAAAGGAGACCGCGTCGCCCTGCTGCTCCCCAACTCCCCGGCTTTTGTGTACAGTTTTTACGGCGCGCTGCGCCAGGGGCTGGTGGTGGTCCCGGTCGATGCCCTGCTCACCGCCCGGGAGGCGGGTTTTATTATCAGGGATACAAAGGCCCGCGTGCTCATTGTCGTTGATGCCCTGTACCACCTTGTCGAAGAGGCGATGCTGGATCAAGAAGTGGAAAACATCATCATCTTCCCCCTTTTTGGAGAAGCGGATTCGACGGAGGCCCGCTATTTTGATGAACTGTTGCAGCCCCACCACCCGCCGCCGCCCCCAGTTCCGATCAACCCTGAAAAGGACTATGCCCTGATCACCCTTACGAGCGGCACTACCGGTTTCCCCAAGGGGGTCATGCTCACTCACGGCAACATCATCGCCAACGCGGAAGCAACCCATGAAGTGCTGCGCGAATGGAAAGAACGCCATGCCGGTGAAAACACCTTGTCTCTGGCCCTGCTGCCTTTTTTCGGGGCTTACTCCATAATCTGTTCGCTCATCGCCGGCTTGACCATTCCGGCGGGCCAGATTTTGATCCCTTTAATCGATATCGACCTGGTCTTGGAGATGATCCATCAGCACAAACCGGCGATTATACCCGGTGTTCCCGGCCTTTACCAGGAGCTGTTGAAGCACCCGCGTACCGAAGAGCACAGCCTTGATTCCATAAAAATCTGCATCAGCGGCGATTCTCCCATGCCCGTGGAGGCGCTGGAAGAATTTGAGGAAAAAACCGGTTCCAGCATCCTCGAAGGCTATGGGCTGACCGAAGCATCACCGATCACTCATTGCAACCCCTTGCTGGGCGTCCGCAAACCGGGCAGCGTGGGGATACCTTACCCCGGCACCGATTGCAAAATCATGGATCTGGAAAGCGGAGAGCGCGAGCTGCCCCCCGGTGAAAAAGGTGAACTCGCTGTCAGCGGCCCCCAGGTAATGAAAGGTTACTGGAACCTGCCCAATAAAACCGTGAACGCCCTGCGCAACGGCTGGCTTTACACGGGAGATATTGCCTACATGGACGAGGATGGTTACTTTTACATAGTGGATCGCAAGAGCAATATGATCAACTACGCCGGCAACAAAATTTTTCCCAGTGAAATCGAAAAGGTTATTTATGAGCATCCCGGAGTAGCCGAGGCGGTCTGTATC
>JAAZIE010000104.1 GCA_012510305.1 Bacillota bacterium
CGCCAGGTCCGCGGCGGGTACGCCGAGCAAGCGCTGCGCGGGCATCGGGGGCGCCGGCCGCTTGTCGCGGTAGCTGCTCTTTTCAGCAAAAGCCTCCGGGGCGATGGTTTCGTACGACTGCAGCCCCACCACCTCATCGGAGATTCTGGGGGCATCGATCTGGGAACAGTCGTATAAAATTATCGTTTGCGGGCCCAGGTACTGCTCACTGCGGTGCAGAGCGCGGGGGCTCAAAGCGACCACCAGGTGAGCCTGCAAAAACTTGGGCGCCCCGATGGGCTCCGGCGAGATCTGGATGAAAGCCAGGGAGACGCCGCCGCGCTGCTCGATGCCGAAATTGGGGATGTAGAGCGCTTCCAGGCCGGCACGGTACGCAGCCCGGGCCAGCGTCTCCGCCAGCGCCTGGACCCCCTGCCCGCCCTCCCCGGAGGCTACGATCTTCCAGTGAGCCATCTCAAGCCTCCCTCCGGGCGGCGGGGGCAACTTCGCCGGGGGGGTAGTAGCTGCTCATCTCCTGCTCCAGGAAGGACCAGGTGGCGGCGGCGTTGGTCCGCCAGTTCACCGGGCAGGTCGAGAGCGCCTCGACAAAAGCGAAGTGGCCCTGCAGCTGCCTCTCCAGCGCTTTTTGGATCATCTTTTTCAAGCGGGGCACCCGGGCCACCGTTCCCCGGGACAGGTACGCCTGCGGGTGCACCACCGCCGCCAGGGTCTCCGGCCCCTTGAAGGGCCGGCCGGTTCCGGCCTCATCGCGGCCGAAAGGGGTTGTCTCCGTTTTCTGGCCCGGCAGCGTTGTCGGCGCCATCTGCCCCCCGGTCATGGCGTAGACGGTATTGTTTACCAGAATTGTGGTCACGGGATCGTTGCGCTGGGCCGAACTGATCAGGTGCTGCAGGCCGATGGCGTAACCGCCGCCGTCGCCCATGTACGCCACCGCAACGAGATCGGGGCTGGCCCTTTTCAGCCCCACCATCACCGGGATGGTTCGGCCGTGGTGTGTTTGCATGCAGGGGAAGGTGAAAAAATCCCAGGCCAGGAGAGAGCAGCCGATGTCACAGGCAAAAATAAGCCGCTCGGCCAACCCCAGTTCATCAACCGCCAGCCCCAGGGCCTTTAGAACCAGGCCGTGCCCGCACCCGGGACAGAAGCGGTGAGGCTTGCTTTCTTTATTCCAGCAGCGCGGCATCGACAGCTCGCTCATTTAAAACCGCCTCCTTGATCTCCTCCGCCGTGATCCCCACCCCGGGGCGGTAGAAACTGCGATAATCCGGCAGCCCCTCTTCAGAGGCGGCCAGGCGGACCAGGTTCCCCAGCTGCCCCTCGGCCGACTCGGCTACCAGCACGGCCCCGCCGCTTTGCTGAAGTGCCCGCCGAAGAGCTTTTTCCGGAAAAGGACGCAGGCTGATGGGGCGGAAAAAGTTGATCCGCCTCCCGGAAAGGCGCAGCTCCTGCACCGCCTGCCGCGCCGCCCGCCCCACGATACCGTGTGCGACCACGAGGAGCTCACCGCCTTCTTCCCCGTAAAACTCATGCTCCACCAGTGCGGGAGCCGCCCGGGCATAATCGGCCAAATGGCGCTCGAGCACCTCGCCCAGTTCCTCCTCGACACTGAAAGAGTTGCGCAGGTGCACTAGCGGCTCTTTTTCCCCGGCCCGCACCGATCCCAAAATAGGTTCTGTGGGAATGGGGCCGATCCCGCGCTGCCGGGGATCGTAGAGCTGAAGCGCTTCGCGCATCTTGGCCTGGTAACCGTCTCCCAGCACAAACGTGGGGAAACGGTAGCGCCAGGCATTGTGGAAGGCCTTGATCGTGTAGTCATAGAGCTCCTGGTGGCTGCAGGTGGAATAGACCAGGCGGAGCCCTTCACCGTTGCCGCCGAAGCAGGTCAGGGTCAGCTCCTGCTGCGAGTAGATCACCGTGGCCGTGGAAGGGCCGCCGCGCTGCTGCACCACCACCACCACCGGCAGCCGCATCATCTCGGCCATGGTCAGGGGCTCCTGGAATAGAACAGTACCCGGCCCCGCAGTCGCTGAAAAAGCCGCCTTGCCGCTGATGATCGCCCCCAGTGTGGCAAAACCGGCGGAGAGTTCATCCTCGGTCTGTAAAAAACCCCGCCCCTGCGGCGGCGCCAGCCTTCGCCAGTGGTGCATGATCTCGTTTTGCGGGGTAATGGGGTAGCCGAACATATAATCCGCCCCGGCAGCCAGCGCCGCCCGGGCAACGGTCTCGTTACCGGTAATAAAGTCCCGGTACTCTTCGGTGATCACTTTTGCCATGAACAAAGGCCGCCTTTTCCAAAGGGTTTCTTTTTGATTTTTTCCCGTTCCACCGATAAAATACATAAAAAAGGCTAGGGGCCTTCCCCCGGCTTCGCTGGCGCAGCAGCAACGTTTAAGCTAAAAGGTACTTGAGCATGACCAGCGCTCCCAGGCCGGGCAGACCCATGACCCCGACAACAAAGGCGCTGATTACGTTTAACCCCACGTCCAGTTCCCAACCTGCTCCAAACAAATTGTATAGATAGATCATCGTCCCGCCCATGATCGTCCAGAGCAGCACCCGCAGCAGTATTCGCAGGGGCTTGTAGAAGACCCGCAGCAGGAAATAGAGCACAAAAAGTCCAAAGAGTACCGCTGCGGCCAGGTTCCAATCAATCCCGCCGGCCATTAATAATTACCCCCCTCCGCTGATGGTGTAGATATCGGCCCCCTCTTCTCTGGCTTTTTTTAACAGGTAAACGTAACGACGTTCCGCCGCCTCAAGATCATAGATCGCATGATCGATCAGATCGGGATCGCTGATCTGATCAAATCTTTCCCGGGCGCATTGCCAGTCCTGCCGGGCTTGCTCGACCATGGTAAAGTAATCCTGGCCGTGCGCCGCAGGCCGCCCTCCCGCGGGTAAAAAATATGCGGAGAGGGTCGAGAGGAACTCCGATAACCTGTCTAACATGATCTCCCTCCTAAAAAGTGTATGCCGGGATCACTGCGAATATTAATCCCCTTCGAAGGAAGATCTATACAAAAGCCGGGCGGGCCGTTAACCTTGATCAATTGGTATAAACTAAAATGAGCAAAGGAAGGGAGGGAACCCCCTTGCATGAGCCGGATGGAAAAGAGCGGTTATGTGAAGAGGAATGCAAGTACCAGCACCGGGGACGCTGCCTCCTGGAGCGGCTGGACTTCGTGGCGCCGATCCACGGCGCCGCCTGCTGCGATCATCTCTGGGAAGATGAAGCGCAAGTACATGACTAAGGGAGATTACATCTCGCGCCGCCCCTCCAGGGAACGGCTTAAGGTCAGATCATCGGCATATTCGAGATCGCCGCCCACCGGCAGGCCGAAAGCGATCCGCGTGACCTTGATCTGAAGAGGTTTGACCAGGCGGGCAATATAAGCGGCGGTGGCATCGCCTTCCACGTTGGGGTTGGTGGCCACAATTAGCTCCTCGGCTTTCTTTTGGGCCAGCCTTTCCAGCAGCTGCGGCAGGCGCAGCTCTTCCGGTCCCAGCCCCTCCAGGGGAGAAAGCGATCCATGCAGCACATGGTAGAGGCCGCGATAGCGCCCGGTCTGCTCCAACCTTAAAACATCGCGCGGCTCCTGGACCACGCAGAAGAGTTTCTGCTCCCGCCGCGGATCGCTGCAATAACGGCAGGGCTCCACAGCGGTGAGGCATCCGCATTGCGAACAAAAGCGAAGCCTGTCCTTGGCCTCCACGATCGCCCGGGACAGGCTGGCCGCCTCCTCGCGCGGCCGGCTCAGCAGGAAAAAGGAAAGGCGCTGGGCGGTTTTGGGACCGATCCCCGGGAAGCGGCAAAATTCATCGATTAACTTCTGCAGCGGTTCGGGAAAACTCATCGGCTATAAATTGCTCCTTTTTATGCGCTTTCGCTTAAAACAATCCCGGCGGAAGATTCATGCCGCCGGTAAGTTTTTGCATCTCGGCGTTGACCATTTCATCGATGCTCTTCAAGGCTTCATTAACCGCTGCGAGGATCAGATCCTCGAGCATTTCACGGTTCTCTTCGCTGAGCACCTCCGGATCAATCTCCAGGGAAAGCAGCTCCTTGTGCC
>JAAZIE010000105.1 GCA_012510305.1 Bacillota bacterium
CGCGTTATTGCCAACACCCGGGCCATCGAGATGGCCGGTGTGACTGCGGATACAAAAGATCCGGCGGGGGGGATTATTGACCGGGAACCGGGAGGCTATCCGGCGGGTGTATTCCGTGAAGCGGCGGCGCAGCTTATGCTCAGTAAAATGCCCTTTCCGGAGATGGGGGCGATTGCGGAGAGCGCCGACCGGACCTTTGCGGAGCTAACGGCCTGCGGCATCACCTCGGTGGGAGCGGTCTTGCAAACCGGTCCCGAGGGGCCGGCCGGCGCCGCCGGCGCCTACGACATCCCCTTGATGCAGATGCTCCTGGACCGGGTGCCGGTCAATCTCTACTGTCTCCTCGTTGCAGACGGCGTTGCCGCGCTCGAGGCGGCCCGGGAAAGCGAACTGCACCGGCCCGGGAGCGAGCCGCAGCGCCGCGTGGGCGGCATCAAGATCTTCAGCGACGGTGCTCTTCAGGCAGCGACGGCGCTTCTGGAGGAAGCATACGCCGACGAACCCGGCAACAAAGGGTTCCTGGTTCTCAGCGAAAAGGAGATCTACGCTCGGATGAAGGAAGCCCATTCGGCGGGGTTTCAGGTCGCTGTACACGCCATCGGCGATGCCGCCAACGGGGTATGCCTGAAGCTGTACGACCGCCTCTTTAAAGAGTGCCCCGCTTCGGGCCATCGCCACCGCCTGGAACATGCCTCCGTGCTTAATCCGCAGCTGATCGATGATATCGCCCGTTTGGGGCTCGTTGTTTCCAGCCAGCCTCTTTTCATTCACTCCGAAAAAAGCTGGCTGCAAAAGAAGCTGGGCGCCGCCCGGGCCCGCTGGACCTATCCCTATGCTTCCCTGCTTCAGGCGGGCGTTAAGCTTGCCGGAGCCTCGGATGCCCCTGTTCGTCCCAAGGATGTTCTGCACGCCATCCAGTGTTGTGTTACGCGTGAGGGATTCCAAACAGAGCAGGGTATCGGGGCAGCCCAGGCCTTGAGAGCTTACACCCTGGATGCCGCGTACGCGCAGTTTGAAGAAAACAGTAAAGGCAGCCTCAGCGTGGGGAAACGTGCCGATATGGTTGTTTTAAGCCAAAATCCGCTGTCGGTGCCGCCGGATCAGATCGGCGCCATCGAAGTGGTCAAAACAATCTGCGGCGGCCAAACCGTGTATCAAGCTTAAGCACCTGTAACACAATTTGCCATAAAAGCGCAGGAGGTTTTGCAGATGAACGTAAAAGACAATGCGGCGGCTTTGGGCCCCGGCCCCGGCCCCAGGATCGTTAAAATCGAGCTGACCCCGGTGTTTGTTCCCTTTCACAGCTATGTGCGGGAGGCGATGCAGGCCTCCGGAGGCCTCGGCATGGCTATCCCGGCTGAAGAGGCGTGGCCCGGGGGTGACGCCGCTATTTGCAAACTTATCGCCGAGGAGGGATCCTGCGGCCTCGGGGAAGCCTTTGTCTGGCTGCCGGAAAGCGGGGTCTCCCCGCAGCAAATCATTGATACCATTGGCGGGGCTCTCGGGAGATATATCCTTGGAGAAAGCCCATTTGACATTGAACATATTCGCCGCCGTATGGATATCAATGCGGCTAGAAACGAAATAGCCAAAGGGCTTCTCGATATGGCCTGTTATGATCTGATGGGATGCATCACCGGCCGGCCTGCCTACGATTTTATGGGCGGCCGGGCTGCGGAAAAGATTCCCCTGGCGGCGCTGATACCGCTTATGGATGCCGCTGAAATGGTTCAATGGGCTCAAACATTCTACAATGAGGGCTTCCGCACTTTCCGTCTGAAGCTGGGCCGGAGTATCGCCGAAGATGTACAGGTGTTGGAGCTTATGCGGCGCACCCTGGGCGATGAAATTCGCATCCGGGTGGACTACAACCAGGCCTACCACAGCCCACCGCTCGCCATCCGCGCCATCAAAGCGATTGAACCTTACGGCATCGATTTTGCCGAACAGCCAATTCGCAACACTGACTATATCGGCATGGCTTCGGTGCAGCGGCAGGTGGACACGCCGGTGATGTCCCACGAGGACTTCTTTTCCCTTCAAGACTTAGTGACCCTGGTGGAACTTCAAGCGGTCCGCGTGATCGGGATAAATACCGAAAGGCCCGGCGGGATCACCAACGCTCTGCGGGCAATTACCTATGCCGAGTTGCGGGGGTTGAGTGTTGTCCTTCACAATCAGCCGCTGGGGATCAGTTCGGCGGCAACGCTTCACC
>JAAZIE010000013.1 GCA_012510305.1 Bacillota bacterium
CTGGTGCTCCACCTTCGGGGAGGCTTGCAGAAAAATTTCCCCATCAATATATTCATAGCGCTCTAATGTCTCTTCTTTTGTCAGTTTCGAGAATTCCTCGAAGCTCGCTTGTCCGAGCCGTCTCATAATACACACCTCCGCAGCCTAAAAGGCAGTCTTCTATGAAGGCGGCCCTCTATAGGAAAACGTCATTTAGTTCGACGGCTAAATCAGGAAAATGAAATGAAATCGCCTGTTCGGGGCAGGTAAACGCCTTTTGGTTGATAATATTCCCTTCAGCAAAATGGTAGATGAACACCTGCTTGTTCGGTGGATCCACAACCCAATATTCTTTCACTCCGCCGTCTAGGTATAGATTGAGTTTCTTTAAAAGGTCATTTCTTTTGGTTTCGTCCGAGAGAATCTCCATAACCAGCTCGGGCACGCCGTGGTAGTAGCCGTCATCGCCGAGTTTTTCTCTAAGGTCGCAAATGACCATCAAATCAGGCTGCACCACATTGATGTCCCCCTCGTAACGGGAGATGGTAATATCAAAGGGGGCGGCAAAAGGAACGCAAGATTTACCGGCAAAAAAGTCCCCAAGCTTGTTGGCTAGCCTAAACGATGTGAATTGGTGGCCCACCTTCGGTGAGGCTTGCAAAAAAATTTCCCCATCAATATACTCATAGCGCTCTAATGTCTCTTCCTTTGTCAGTTCCAAAAACTCCTCGAAGCTCGCTTTGCGCAGGCCGTAGCCTGGGGTTGGCGCTCTTTCAGCCATGAGATCCCGGCGAATACTTAAACCGGAGAGTTTAGCCACATCCTTGCCGTTGCGGGTGACAATGATTTCCTGTTCTTGGGCAACCAAAAGATAGTGGCCGAAATTATTCTGCAGTTCAGTTGAACTGACCCTCCTCATCGTTCACACCTCCAGTCATAATAGCTAGGTTAGCTAATTTAAGGATAACAAATGGAGATAATATTGTCAAGATTTTTTTAATAGTTTCTAAATGGGTCATGCAGCGCCCGGACAGGATCGCAATCATGTTCAGCGAATAGATAGAAAGGGATGCGATTATTTTAAGTGTTTGTGCATAAATACTGCATAACATGTAAAAAAGGGCAGTTTAAGAGATGGGGTGAGAATTTACCGCCTAGGAGTACGGTGTGAGAGCGGGCCCCAATCTTTATGATCTTTATTCCAAAGCAGTCTTTGGCGCTACCGCAGATCCCGCTTTGATTGATGTTCTACTGGGGGATCGGGTCGGTGATAGCGATGACTAACATACCGGCCCGTGCGGCCCGGAACACGAAAAATCGGCATTCGCTTGATCCCGGAAGGCCATGAAGCAGATATCTACTTCCGGCGCTTCGCACGTGGAAAAAGGTTGCGGGCGACAATGGTCTTTTGTCGCTGGGTCCAATGGATAGGAAAGGCGAAGGGGTGACGATGGTTTGGATTCTGCTCTTTCTTTAGATAAACAGGTTTTGGAAACGGCCTATTTGACCGCGCAGAATGTGCAGCGCTACCGCACTATCTTACGTTATTTCTACCGCCAGCATCAAC
>JAAZIE010000106.1 GCA_012510305.1 Bacillota bacterium
CCCGGGCGGCCCTGAAAACCAGTTCGCTGAAACGTCCCGGCCGCTCCAGGCGAATTTCACTCTTCGCCGGGTGAACGTTGATATCGAGAAGGGCCGGCGGTACCTGCAGCATCAAGACGGCTAGGGGATAACGCCTCCGCCCCAGCATGCCTCCGTAAGCCCGCTCCAGCGCCCCCGCCAGGGCGGGGCTCCGGACCACACGCCCGTTGATCACCACGGTAACCCAGCGGCGCGATGCGCGGCTGTAATGGGGCGCGCTGATAAAACCGGCCAGGCTGATCCCGGCTTCAGCGTCGCGCTGCTGCAGCGGCAGCGCCGCGGCGGCAGCCTCCTGGCCGTAAAGGGCGCCGATGGCGTGGAGCAGCGAGCCGTCTCCGGCGGTGCGCAGAACAGTTCTTTCATCGCTCACCAGGGTAAAGGCGCACCCGGGGTGGGCCAGGGCCAGGGTGGTCACCAGGCCGCTAATCCGGGCCAGCTCCCGCGGTGCACCCCGGAGAAATTTCAGACGCCCCGGGGTGTTGAAAAAAAGATCTTCCACGATCACCTCGGTCCCCTCCGGGGCGCCGCGCTCCACCGGCGCGCCGCCCTCTCCCCCCTCCCTGCGAATGCGCCGCGCCGCAAGGTCCCTGCTGCGGCGGCTGGTCAGGGTAACCCTCGCTACCGCGGCGATACTGGGCAGCGCTTCACCACGAAAACCGAGGCTGGTGATACCGGCCAGCTCCCCCAGCGCTGCCAGCTTGCTGGTGGCAAAACGGGAGAAGGCCAGCTCCAGGGTGGCGGGGTCCATCCCGCTGCCGTTGTCCACAACCCTGATCAGGCGCTTCCCCCCCTGAAGAACAGTGATCGCGATCTGATCCGCCCCGGCGTCCAGAGAATTCTCCACCAGCTCTTTCACTACCGAGGCGGGATGTTCGATCACCTCGCCGGCGGCGATCTGGTCTGCAGTCCGGGAATCCAAAATTTGAATCGGCCGGGTAGACATTTCACAATCCCCTTTGCTCAATTTGACCGGTCCTCTTCCTCTTCGTCGCTTTGAAAAAGGATCTGCTGCAACCGGTAAAGATGCTGGATCGCTTCCAGGGGGGTCATCCGGTTCAGATCCAGCGCTTCCAGCTCTCCAAGAACCTTTTCCGCCCTGCCGTCAGCCGGGGGCGGATCAGCGACCACCGGCAGCAGGCTGAGCTGCTTTTCGGGCATCTTCGAAGCCGCGGTTTCCAGCTCGGCCAGGATCGCTTCAGCCCGCAGGAGCACCTCCGGGGGAAGCCCCGCCAGCCGGGCCACGTTGACCCCGTAACTCTTGTCCGAACGCCCGGCGATCACCCGGCGCAAAAAGAGAACCTCTCTCCCTTTCTCCTTCACCGCCATGGTGTAGTTCTTCACCCCCGCCAGCTCTTCTTCCAGGTTGGTGAGCTCGTGGTAGTGCGTCGAAAAAAGTGTCTTCGCCTTGATCCGGCGGCCGATGTACTCCAGGACGCTGCGCGCGATACTCATGCCGTCATAGGTGCTGGTACCGCGGCCGATCTCGTCGAGGATGAGGAGGCTGCGCGGGGTCGCTTCGTTCAGAATTTGGGCGGTCTCCTGCATCTCCACCATAAAGGTGCTCAACCCCCGGCTGAGATCGTCGCTGGCCCCCACCCGGGCGAAGATGCGGTCAAAAACGGGCAGCTCCGCCTCCTCCGCCGGAACAAAGGAACCCATCTGCGCCATCAGGCAGATCAGGGCGGCGCTGCGGATGTAGGTGCTTTTTCCGGCCATGTTCGGCCCCGTAATGATATGCACGGGAACGCCGTCATCCATGAGCAGATCGTTGGGCACGAAGCGCTCTTCCGGGTTCTGCTCCACCACCGGGTGGCGGCCGCGCCTGATCCGGATTCTCCCCTCACCGGAGAAGCGGGGCCGGCAGTAGCGGTAACGCTCCGCCGCCTCGGCAAAACCCTGCAGGCAGTCGAGCCGGGCCAGGCGCACCGCCGCCGCCTGCAGCAGCGGTACCCCGGCGGCGATCTCCTCGCGCAGGGCTTCAAAAAGTTCATACTCCAGCCGGATGAGCTGCTCCTGTGCACCGGTAATCTGCCCTTCCATCTCTTTCAGCGATTCGGTAACAAAGCGCTCGGCGTTGACCAGGGTCTGCCGGCGCAGATAATCGGAAGGGACCTGCGCCAGGTTGGGCCTGGTCACTTCGATATAGTAACCGAAGTTGCGGTTGTAACCCACCCGCAGCGACTTTATCCCGGTGCGGTGGCGCTCTTTTTTCTCGAATTCCAGCAGCCAGCCGCGCCCGTCACTGGTAATAGAGCGCAACCGGTCCACCTCTTCGCTGTAGCCGTCGCGGATGAGCCCGCCTTCGCGAAGCTGCAGCGGCGGCTCATCGGCCAGGGCCCGGCCAATCCCGTCCACCACCGCGGAGAAGTCGGGGAACTGCCGCAGCGATTGCAGCAGCGGCGCCCGGCGCTCTTCCAGGAGACGGGAAAGCGGGTCCAGTTTTTGCAGCGTCTCTTTCAAGCTCACCAGGTCGCGGGCGTTGACCCGGCCGGCGCAAAGGCGGCTGCAGAAACGCTCCAGGTCTAGAAGCTGCTTCAGGGCAGCGCGCAGCTCTCCCCTGGTCAGCGGATTCTGCCGCAGCTCCGCCACCGCCTCCTGCCGTTCTTCAATGAGGTTTTGCTCGAGCAAAGGCTGCTCCACCCAGCGGCGCAGCAGGCGCCGCCCCATGGCGGTGAGACAGTGATCGAGCAGCCCCAGCAGGCTTCCCTTTCGTTTCCCCTCGCGGATGGTCCGGATAAGCTCCAGGTTTTGGGCGGTAATCCCGTCGACGGGCATCCGGCTGCCGGGCAGGAAGAGTTCCAGGCGGCGAAAATGCTTTCCGCGGGCGGGGTGCTGCAGCATCTGAAGGTACTCCAGCGCCGCAGCCGCCGCCGCAACGGCCGCCGGGTAACGCGAGAGAGAGAGTTTTTCCCAGGTTTCCTCACCCCACTGCCCGGTGATGGTTTCTTTGATTTGCACCGGATCGGCTGCAAAGTCTAAAACAGTGCCCGGGGTCCCCTGCGGCTCCAGAAAAGGGCGAAATGTTTGCGCCGCCCCGCTGGAGCAGTAGAGCGATTCCGCCGGCTGCAACCGCAAAAGCTCGTCGACCAGGGCCGGGACCGCCTCTTCGCCGGAGCGCTCGTTGATCCGAAAATCACCGGTGGAGACATCCACCGCCGCCAGCCCGTAATATCCTTCCGCGCCACCGGGAAGAGCGCAGAGAACAGCCAGGTAGTTGTTCCGGCTTTCTTCCAGCATCTCCGGATCGGTGACCGTGCCCGGGGTGAGAATCCTGGTGATTTCACGGCGCACCAGCCCTCCTCCCGCCGCCGCTTCTTCCACCTGCTCGCAGAGCGCCACCTTGAAACCATGGGCCAGCAGCTTGTTCAGGTATGTATCGGCAGCGTGTATCGGCACCCCGGCCATGGGGATGGGGTTTTTTTTGTTGCTCTCCCTGGTGGTCAGAACCACATCCATGGCCCTGGCGGCAGCGACGGCATCCTCGAAGAAGATCTCAAAAAAATCACCCACCTGAAAAAAAATGATCTTGTCCGGATGCTGCTCTTTAAACGAAAGATACTGCTTCATCATGGGGGTCAAATCGGTCAAAAGCCGTTCACATCCTCTTCCGCAATTCCTGCGTATTTACCGCCGGGCCCGGCCTTCAATCCGCGCGTGTCTGCCCCATCGCGCGACGATCCTTTGCCGGATTAAATTAGCCCGGGCTGCTGTTTCGAACCCGCTAATCCTGTGAGGCAAGCAGGTAGCGCTCCAGCACGGTGCGGCCCACGGGAAGAGCATCCGCCGCCGCCCAGCCGGCTCCTTCCATCACCACCGCTACCACCAGTTCCGGCGACCGGGCCGGACCATAAGTCACGTACCAGCAGATATTGCCTTCACCGGTATCGGTCTCGGCGGTGCCGGTCTTGCCGGCCACCTTGAACCCGGAAACAGCGCCGGCGGCCGAAGGAGCGCCGGCACCATGCACCGCTTCCACCAGGGCGCGGTGCACCGTCTCTGCAACCGCGGGGCTGACCACTTCTTCCTTCCATAGTTTCGGCTCACCGGGCAGTAGCTGCGGCCGGGGGATGGAACCCTCACCGGCAAAGGGACAATACAGCAGGGCCATCTGCAGCGGCGTGACCAGCACCTCTCCCTGGCCAAAGCTGCTGTCGGCCAGCTGGATCTCCGACTTGAACCCTTCCTCTGACAGGCGCGAGCGGGCTGCCGGCAGGAGAAAGGGAATCTGCTCTTCAAAACCGAAACGCCCGCCGTACCGGGCGAACTTCTGCTTGCCCAGGGCCAGCCCCGCCCGGGCAAAGTAAATGTTGTCCGAGAACTTCATCGCCTTTTCCAGGTCCAGTTTTTCCACCTCGGGATGCACCCGCCGGACGTAATATTCTCCCCATGACTGCGAAGGCTGCCACCGTTTCCCCTTGATCTTGATTTTTTCTTCCGCAGACAAAGCCTGCGCATCCAGCGCCGCCGCCGCGGTAAAAGGTTTAAAAGCCGAACCGGGCGGATAGACCCCGGAGATGGCGCGGTTCAAGAAGGGCTGCGCCTCATCTTCCTGCAGTTTTTGCCATGCAGCGGCGGTAAACCCGGCGATGAAGCCGTTGGGGTCAAAACCGGGGTTGCTGTAAAGAACAAGGAGCTCTCCTGTGCGCGGCTCCATCGCCACCACGGCCCCTCGCTTTTTACCCAGGGCCTTTGCGGCGCACTTTTGCAGCTCCAGGTCCACGGTAAGCTCAACATCCTCGCCGTTTTGGGGTTCCTTTTCCGCAATGAGCGCGATCTCCCCGCCGTCTTCCCCGACAATGCGCAGGGTATAGCCCTTGCTGCCGGCAAGCTTTTTTTCCAGCGCCGCCTCCAGCCCGTACTTGCCCAGCAGATCGCCCTCGCGGTAGCCTTCCTCCTCCCTCTCCTCCAGCTCTTCGGCGGTAATTTCACCCAGGTACCCGGTGAGATGAGCGGCGGAAGCGGCTGCGGGATAAGTGCGCTGCTGAACGTCCTCCAGGCAGAGCCCCTTTACCTGCTTCAGTTTCTTGATCACTTTCTTCTTTTTGGGATCAAGGACCGCCAGCGGAACATAGAGCCCCTCGCGCACCCAGGGCTGGTGCAACTTATCGGTAATGACTTCCTCGGAGAGACCGAGCAGCGGTGCCACGGCGGAGACAAACTGCGCCTCCTCCTCGTAGACCCCGGGAAGAGCGCGCACCTCTTTAAAGGAAGCCGGGCCGGCCAGCATCCTCTCGTGCCGGTCATAGATCGCTCCCCGCCGCGGCAGGGCCGGTTCCAGCAGAACCATGCTCTCGCCGGTCAGTTCCGGAAAGATAAGCCCGGAGTGCCACTGCAGCTGCCAGGGGGCGCCCCATTTTTCACGGCCAAGCTGAACTTCGTACTGGACAGGAATTTTACCCACAGTCGAGGTTTTTAATTTCACTGAAAGAGAAAATGAAATCTGCCGGGTGCCGGATTCTTTCTTTTCCAACTCCGTCAGCTCTATATCTTCCAGGCCAATTCCCCGGCTGATGCCGGCGTAGCGCTCCGTGAATCGCTCTTCTGAATATTCTTTCCGGGAAGTGCCGTCCAGCAGCTCATACATGGCCGCGAAATCCTGCTCTCCCCAGAGAGTATAAAATTGCTCCACCACCGCCCCGGGCCGGAGGCGGCTGCAGCCCGGGGTTAAACACAGTATAACCAAAACCAACAATACCACAATCCGGATCGGCCGCGGCGGCTCCCCATATTTACCGAACATCTCCCATCCCTCCCCGGAGCTCCAATATTTTATCCCCTTTTGCCCGTTAAGTACCAGGTGTAGGCCCCGGTAATCTCTGCCTGCACCAGTTTACCGCTAAAATCTTCTTCTGCCGCAAAGTGCACCAGCTTGTTTGTCCTGGTGCGGCCGCTCTGCATCAAAGGGTTATTTTTGCTGCGGCCCTCGCCCAGCAGCTCTACAGTCCGGCCCACAAGCGCCCGGTTCGCCTGCAAGCTGATCTCGTTCTGCCGCCGGAGCAGCTGCTGCAGCCGCTCTTTTTTTTCAGCATCGGGCAGCTGCTCCTCCATCTCTGCCGCCCCGGTGCCCGGCCGTGCCGAATAAATAAAGGTGTACGCCTGGTCAAAGTTGGCTTCGTCCAGCAAATCCAGGGTTTTTTGAAAATCCGCCCCCGATTCACCGGGAAAACCAACCATGAGATCGGTGGTGAGAGCGATACCGGGAATCTTGTTTTTTAGCATCCCCACCAGTTCCAGGTATTTTTCGCGGGTATAGCCCCGGTTCATCAGCGTGAGGATGCGGTTGCTCCCCGCCTGGGCCGGCAGGTGCAAATGTTCGCAGATATTTTTACCGCGGTGCATTGCCTCGATAAGGCGGGGTGAAAGATCTTTGGGATGCGAAGTTAAAAAACGGAGCCGGGATAACCCCTCCACCCGGTCCAGTGCGCCCAGCAGGTCGGCAAAGTCATACCCTTCTGCAAGGTCATGCCCGTAAGAGTTTACATTCTGCCCCAGCAGCGTAATTTCCAGGTACCCGGCGGCGGCCAGGATGCGCGCATCGCGCAGGATCGCTTCGAAAGGGCGGCTGCGCTCACGTCCGCGCACGTGGGGAACAATACAGTAAGAACAATAATTGTTGCACCCGTGAATGACCGGCAGCCAGGCACGGAAGTGACTGGAACGGCGAACCGGCAGCCCCTCCCGCTCCGCATTCTCTTCACCTGTATCGACGAGCGGGCGGCGGTTCCCGATAGCCTGCTCCAGCAGCTGCGGAAAGCGGGGCAGGGCGTGGGTGCCGAAAATGAGATTGACAAAGCG
>JAAZIE010000107.1 GCA_012510305.1 Bacillota bacterium
CCGCTGCCGCCGCCCGGAAAGGTCAGCGTCAGGGTTAGTTTTTCCGAGCGATTTCCGGCATAGCCGGTGGATTCTATGATCACGACGCCGTCGCCGCCATCGCTCACCGTGGCCTCGAACCGGCCCTGACCCAGTGCCGCTTCCGTAGACTGGCCCAAATAATTGTTGATATTGCCCAGATCCTTGATCAGCACCGCTTCGACGGCTTCGGCGCCGCTGCGGGCAATGTAGTAGGCTTCGTTATTTTCTTGCTGACGGAGCGCCTGGCTCTGATCGCTTACGGCCACGTTGCTCAGAGTCACACCCAGCGTCAGCAGAGCTGCCGCTGCTACCAGCACGAAAACCAGGACTGAACCCCGCTGGTTCCGGCTTAACATGGAAGGCACCGCCTTTGTTGCACAATTTTGTCTTGCCAGACAGGTTGCACACATATATTATTATGGATAATTCATTCCTTGTCAAGAATAGTTTACCAGATCGAGTGGAATATTGCCATTAAAAATGTATAAAAAGAGGTTTTTGCAGCACTTTGAAAATAATTGCAAATTGTGGGGACGATCTTCTGACAGAAGCAAAGCGGTTTAAGGTGGTTGGTGCAGCCCCGCGGGGCGCTTTGAGAGGGTCCGGGAGCGGCGCAAGAAAACAAAAAATCAAAAAATATATATTCCGGGCGGGGCTCTAGCCCGGTTTCTTTTGCCCTTTCAGGCGCTTCAGCACAATCCGTTCCAGCCTGCGCATCAGCCGCGTCCAGATAAACTCGCGGTCAGTGATCGGTACCACCAGGATGGTGTAGAGCCCGAGGCGGTTGCCGCCCAAAACATCGGTAAAGATCTGGTCGCCCACCACCGCTGTTTCCGGGGCCGTGAGCTCCATGATCTGCAGGGCTTTGCGAAAAGCGCGCCGCCTCGGTTTCACCGCGTACCAGATCGCCGGGATGTCCAGCTCACAGGCCAGCTGACCGCCGCGTTCACGGCTGTTGTTGCTCACTATGCAGAGCTGAAAGCCCCCCTCCCGCAGATGCGCCAGCCAGGAGGCCAGCCGGGGATAGACGGCGCGATCATTCCAGGGCACCAGGGTATTGTCCATATCAAAGATAATTCCCCGGATACCTTGCGCATGTAACCCGGCCGTGTTCAATTCGTAGATGGAATCCAGATGCTGCCGTGGTGCCAGCAGTTTTGTGAATGTTGGAGACACCCTTGTAATACCCCCGCTATAAGCCCGGCCGGAAAGTTTTTTAGGCCGGGGCAAAAACTAAAATCTTGTCCTTGTCTGTTCCAGCTTGCGGCTGCATGCCAAAATCGTTCTCTATAACCTTACCATATAAGAGGGGAAGGCTCAATGAAGGATCATCATCCAAATGGGGCGGCAAGAATACCCGCCTTCCCTCCAGAGATTAATGGTTGACTTACCCGGAAAGGTTGAATTCACGCCCCAGCTTTTGCAACACCCTTTTTTCAATACGAGAAACGTAGGACCGGGAGATGCCCAGCATCTCGGCAACCTGCTTCTGGGTATGACGCCTTTCTCCAACAAGGCCGAAGCGCATGGTCAAGATTTTTCTTTCCCGCTGTTCCAGATTTTTGAGCATTCCCATCAGTTTTTCCTGCAGCAGGATCATCTCCACCTCTTCAAAAATGGTATCCTCGCCCGCCAGAACCTCCATCAGGGTAATCTCGTTGCCCTCTTTATCCATACCGATGGGCTCCTGCAGCGAGAGCTCCCTTTTTCTCCGGCCGGCGGCCCGGAGAAACATGAGAATCTCATTCTCGATGCAGCGGACCGCATAGGTGGCCAGGCGAGTCCCCCGGTTCTGTTTAAAGGTGTTCACCGCCTTGATCAGCCCGATAGAGCCGATGGAGATGAGATCTTCTTTATCTTCACCGGTATGTTCGAATTTTTTGATCACGTGCGCCACCAGCCGCAGGTTATGCTCGATGAGCAGGTGCCGGGCCGCGGCGTCGCCGGCGGCCATCAGCTCCAAGTATTCCCTTTCCCGTTCGCGGGAAAGGGGTCGGGGAAAGGATCTGCTCCGGATCTGCCCCACCATGATCCAGAGCTGACGGGCCAACTCCACCAGGGAAAAAAAGAAAGCCATCGGGTTAATCCCTCCATAAAGGAAAGCAGTACCTAGATTTTATGAGGGTCCGCCGAAAGTTGTGCCTGTACCTGAATCAATTTTCCTATTTTTTAAATATTTAAAAAAAAGGATTTTCAGAAAACGATGCGAATTAGATACTATTAGTGAAAATGCTCACCAGTTACGTTTACGGGACGGCTCAGCCGGCCTCTTGAATTCCGTTAAAACGTAATTCAAGGAGGTGTTCATTGAGGTATTGCCGAATACAACTAGAATAATGAACATCTGCGGCCCACAAAAATTTGTTGGGGGTGGTCAAGAGTGACTGTGAAAACTTTTCAACTGGGGGTTCATGTACCCCACTACAAGGAATTCTCCGAGGGTGAATCGATCGCTACTATTGCACTGCCGCAGGAGATAGTAATCCCCCTGCAGCAGCATATCGGTGCGCCCGGCCAGGCCCTGGTATCCGTTGGAGACAAAGTCAAAGCCGGCCAAAAAATTGGAGAGAGTGGCGCTTTTGTCAGCGCCCCGGTCCATGCCAGCCTGGATGGCACCGTTACCGCGATTGAACCGCGGCCGGGTTTTACCGGGGGAAATGTGGAAAGCATTGTCATTGCTGTTGATGAGAAACAGAAGGAGCCGCAGTGGAAGGAGCGGGATCACACCGCCCTGTCCAAAGATGATCTTAAAACGGCGATCAAGGATGCCGGTATTGTCGGCATGGGCGGCGCCGCCTTTCCCACGCATGTCAAGTTAAGTCCGCCCAGTCCCATCGATACCATCGTGATCAACGCCTGCGAATGTGAGCCCTTCCTGACCTGCGATCACC
>JAAZIE010000108.1 GCA_012510305.1 Bacillota bacterium
CCGCAGCGCTGGTGAGCCTGCCGGACCTTTCACACCTGATGAAGGAGGAAAAACTGGGACTCTGGAAAGGGCTCGCAGCCAGGGGCAAAATGTACTGGGAGATCATCAAGTATGCGGCCAGTATCGACCTGAATTTAAAGTAAAATTACCGCTTCCTTTTACTTGCATTATCGGATCCCTTGTGATAATGTTTAACCGTTGGGGTGGGACAGAGGCGACGTTTTTGACCAAGGGTGGGTTTTCCCACTCTTTCCTGTTAAAAGAGCACTTTTTTGAAGGGAGCCCGGCCATGTCCAAGGATAGTCTGAAAGCAGAACTGCACCGCCTGCTCGAACCGGTAATCATAGAAGAAGGCCTCGAGCTCGTCCGGCTTGATTTTAATGTGGGCCGTAAAGCGCACCTGGCCGTCTATATCGATAAACCCGGCGGGGTAACGATCAGCGATTGCGAGACAGTGAGCCGGGCTCTTTCCGACCAACTGGATGCTTACGATCCCATTCCCCAAAGTTATATTCTCGAAGTTTCTTCACCCGGGGTGGAGCGTCCCCTGACCGGTGCCGGAGATTTTCAGCGTTTTCAGGGTGAATCTGTCAAGGTTTACACCGCTGAACCGGTAGACGGTAAAAAGTATTTTCAAGGAAAATTATCCGCCGCCGGTGAGGAATATATTGAAATGATCCTCGAAAACGAAGAGCGCATCGAGATTCCACTGGATCAGATCAAGAAGGCCCATTTATGGTTCCAGCCTTAAGCGGGCCTGGAAGGGAGGTTGGATTCGATTTCGGTAAACAGTAAAGAGCTTATCGCCGCTTTGAAGTCTATTGAAAAAAGCAAGGGGATCGACCTGGAAATCCTTTTTGAGGCGCTGGAAGTGGCGCTGATCTCGGCATACAAGAAAAACTTTCAGGCTCCGGGCAATGTCCGGGTGAACATAGACCGGGAAACCGGAGAGATCAAGGTCTATTCTCAGCTAAAAGTGGTCCAGGAGGTGGAGTCCCCACAGCAGGAGATCGAGCTTTATGAAGCACGGGTCTATGACTCTCGCTGTCAGCCGGGAGACCTGATTGAAAAAGAGATCGCCCAGCAGGAGTTCGGGCGCATTGCCGCCCAGACGGCCAAACAGGTGATCATCCAGCGGATCAGGGAGGCTGAGCGGGAGCTGATTTACAAGGAGTTTCTGGAGAGGGTTGAAGATATTATCACCGGCACGGTGCGCCGCTTCGAGTACCGCCATGCCATCGTCGACCTGGGCCGCGCGGAAGGAATTCTACCCCGCGAGGAGCAGCTGCCCCGCGAGCGCTACCGGATGAATGAACGGATCAAGGCCATGATCATGGAGGTCAAGAAGAGCAGCAAGGGGCCGCAGGTGATCCTTTCACGGAGCCATACCGGATTTTTGAAGCGGCTCTTTGAGTTTGAAGTGCCGGAGATCTACGACGGTATTGTGGAGATCAAGGCGGCTGCCCGGGAGCCCGGTTACCGGGCCAAGCTGGCGGTTCATTCCAACAACCAGGATGTCGATCCCGTCGGTGCCTGCGTCGGCCCGCGCGGGAGCAGAGTTCAGTCGATCAGCAATGAACTGCGGGGAGAGCGCATTGATGTGATCAGGTGGAGTGATGATCTGGAGCAGTACCTGGCCAATGCGCTCAGCCCGGCCAGGGTGGTCTCTGTGGAGCTGGATGAAAAATCAGCGTTGATCATTGTTCCCGATGATCAGCTCTCGCTGGCCATCGGAAAAGAGGGGCAAAATGCCCGCCTGGCGGCTAAAATCACCGGGTACAAAATTGATATCTACAGCGAAACCCAGATCGCCCAGGAACGCCTTTCCTCGCTGGGGCTGACCAGCGATATGGATGAAACAGGGGAGTCTGAAAGCGAGGCGGAAATACCGGAGAGTGAACCGGAGAGCGATACCGGGCCGGCAGGCGATGCGGAACCGCCGGAGAGTGAACCGGAGAGCGATACCGAGC